>JAVBTP010000078.1:0-6870 GCA_031556115.1 Candidatus Adiutricaceae bacterium | reverse complement strand
GAGCGGCCGCTCGCCGCCCTCAAGGAATTGCGCTCGGCGCTCATGGGCGCCAGCGGAGCCAGGGGGTTTTGGCGGCGCAGTTCCAGGCGGCGGTCGAACTCGGCAAAAGAGCGTTCGCCTTCGGGCCGCAGATTGGTCAGGTCGGATTCGCCGTCATGGCAGAGGATGCCGTCCAGAGTCCCCAGAGTCAGGTTGAGCCCCCGGCCGCCCTTCTCCAGCCGCTCCAACAGCCGCGCGCTCATCACCGGGTGGACGAATTTCCCCAGCCCGGCCTCCTGGCACAGGGTGTCGAGATGGGCCTCCCCCTCGTGGCCGAAGGGTGGATGCCCCAGGTCGTGCCCCAGGGCGATGGCCTCGATGAGGTCCGCGTCCAGGTCCAGGTCCCGGCCGATGGTCCGGGCCACGCGGGAGACGATTTGCACATGCAGAACCCGGTGGGTGATATGCTCGTTTTTCAGCAGATAAAAAACCTGGGTCTTGTCAATATAGCGGGTATAGGCCCGGGAGTGGAGAATGCGGTCCACATCCAGGGCCCAAGCCTGGCGGTGGTCGGCGGCCTCCAGGTCCCCAGGCCCGTGTCGGCGGATTTGCAACGCTTCCATATACATCGTCAGCCTCGATCAATCACGTTGTGGGCCACGCTGCCCACGAGCACCGCATAGCCGCCGCCGGTGAGCCGGCCGGCCAGTTCGCGGGCCAGAACCCGCTCGGCGGGGGTCAGGGCGTCCAATTGATTCAAAAAAATAAGATCCGGCCGAAACCGGCGCCAGGCGGCCACAATAAAATCCGCCACCTGGGCCGGGGCTAAAGGCGCGTTCCGGGGGGGCGGATCAATGAAGTCGCGTACCAGCTCCGGCCGGTGAACCGCCTCGGGCCAGGGCCGGCGCAGAACCGACAGACCCACCACGCCGATCACCCCATAACGGCCCGGCGGCAGCACCGGCTCGTCGGGCCGGTGGGCTTTCAGCGGGAGGCCGGCCGAACCGTCGGCTTCCACCAAAAAAGTCAACCCCGGGCCGGCTATTTGGCGCAACCGGGGGAACCAGGCCGGGGGCAGACCTGAGAACTTGTTCCGGGCCAGATTTTCAGCGGAGCCGGGCCCGGCCAAAAGCAGCCGTTCACCCCGCCCGGCCCGGACCGCCGCCGCCTCGGCTTCGGCCGCATTCTCCGCCTCCACCCGCTCCAGATGGGGAAACTGCCGTCGGCAGAGACGGGTGGTGACCGTCACCAGGGCCGGCCGGCCGGCCGCGGAGAATTCCGCTTCCAACCGTTCAATCAGCCCGCTCTTGCCGCCGCCGCCGACCACGGCGATATCCGTTCCCTGGGGAATGTGATTCAGCCAATTCATTTTTCAAGTATACACCAGATCAGCCGTTTTGGGCAGCCCGCCGGAGCGTTGGGCCAGCCGGCCGCCAGCCGCGACCGTTCACAAAACGCCGAAAAAAAATTGAGGCGTCGTGTTTTCCCAATGGCGCAACCGCCGCTCCAGGCGAAAAACCCGCCAACCGGTCCGGCCGTGCAAAGTGATGCGCAATGCACCGCGCAGCCCATTGCACATTAATGCAATACACTGTTTTCAAACGAAAACCTATTTCAAAGGCCCCCATTTCACTCGCCGCGCGGGCCTTGGCTGACGGCCAAACGGCCGAATCCCCCCGACGATGCGCGGCGCAATGCACACCGGCCCGGGCCAAACGCTTTATTTTTTACATAAGATATTGTTATTTATAATAAATATTAAATGGCACAACCATTGCTTAAGTGGATGTCAAGAGAAAACTCAACCGAATCAAGGAGGCCGCTATGTTCCCGCCAGTGTACCAAACCACCGAGACCACCGCCCACGGCGGCGCTGCCCTTCCGACCCACCCCGAACTGCATGCCGAAAGCGACCGCTGGCTGGTCCAGAGCCGCTCCGAAGACGGCCTGAACCTGTATTACCAACTCTACCTGGTCCCCCCCCAGGGCCGGGCCTATCACGTGAACCTGCCTTGGCAGGCGCAGCAAACCTGCCCCCATTGCCAGGGCGAAGGGGTTATTTACGGTTGGAACGAAGACAATTCGGCCTATCATCCCACCCCTTGCCAGGATTGCCTGGGCCAGGGCTCGCTGAACCACGACAGTGAAATCAATCTGACCATCAACGACGGCCTGGGCGGACAGCGGGTCATTCGCAAAAGCCGGGCCGGCCGTTTCAACGCCCGCCTGGGCTTGCGCGGCGACCTGATCCTCAACCTCACCTGGGTGGACAATCTGCCCCGGACCACCGACGACCTCCCGGCCGCCGGAAAAGCGCGAAATTGAACGGTGTCCCCCGAACTTGTCCAAAGAGAACCGTCCCGGCGGCCGCCCCAGGCCGCGCAACCGAAAGGAGGCGCCTATAGGAGAACGCGATCATTAGACAAATGACAAAAAATGGTTCACCAAAGGCAAATCGGGAGACCGCCATGGTCTCCCGATTTGTTTTCAGCGTTTGCGGCAAAAGGAGTCGCCCTTGCGGCCGGACGGCGGCGGTGCTATGCTACAATCACCACAGGCGGCCAGACCGGCCGCCGCCTCTGGCACCGGGAGGTGAAGCCTGGACCGAACCATCTTTTTCCTCGACCGTATCGACGCGGGCCCGGGCCTGACCGCCCTGGCCGAACAGACCCGCCTGGGCTCCGGAGAGGCGGACCGCCGTTTCCGCCGCCTGGCCTGGGGGGCGATGGCCGTGGCCCGGCCCCGGGCGGGCTTTCGGGCGGCTCGGGTGGAAGCGGTCACGGCCGACGCGGTGATTTTGAAAAGTGTGGCCCTCGCCAGCAAGCTCTTGGTCCACCATCTGCGCGGCCGGCGCCTGGCTTTTCCTTATCTGGCCACCGAGGGGCCTGAACTGGCCGCCTGGGGCGAGGCCCGGCCGCCGGAGGAAAGGAACCAGGCCCACACTATCCGGTACGCCGTGGCCAAGCTGGCTGAAAACGAAGTGGAGACGGCCGTTATGCGCCATTTCGGACTGAACCAGGTCTCGGCCATGAACCCCGGATCCCTTGACCTCTGGCCTCTCGGCCAGCAGGAACCCCTCTTCCGCCTTCTGGCCCCCCTGCCCGGACACCTGGGCGTCATTCACCGGCCGGACCACCTCATGTGGCCGGAACTGACCACCTCGGGCCTCTATTTTCCCACTGAAGCCAAGTTCTATAACTGCCAGCTCTGTCCCCGCGAACACTGCCCCGTCCGCAGGGTTCCTTATCGCGGCGCGGAGGAGGCGGCGCGGTTCATGGCCGAGGCCGCTCTTTTCCCGCCTCCGTGACGCGGAGGGGTTTCCATGTGGCTGGTTTACGCCCTTTTGTCGGCGGTCTTCGCCGCGCTCACCGCCATCCTGGCCAAGGTGGGCCTGGCGGGCCTCAATTCCCACCTGGCCACGGCCGTGCGCACGGCCGTGGTTTTGGTTCTGGCCTGGATCATGGTGCTCGTGGCCGGCGCCCAGAAGGAACTGCCCCACCTTTCGCGCCACAACTGGATTTTCCTGACCCTCTCCGGCCTGGCCACCGGCCTCTCCTGGCTCTGCTATTATCGGGCTCTCCAACTGGGCCCGGTTTCCAAAGTGGCCCCCATCGACAAACTGAGCGTGATTCCGACCATCATTCTGGCCGCCGTCTTTCTGGCGGAGCCGTTCACCGCCAAAACCGCGCTGGGCTGCGTCTTGCTGGGTCCGGGCCTCATAACGTTGATGTAATGCCGTATTTGACATTGACTCCAGACGGATGGAACGTTAGAATACTATATTTAGTCCTTGAACAGGAGAGAGAAAATGAGTGAGACGCACCGGCTGGAAGAAGCCTTGAAAAAAGCGGTCGCCGAGCCCGAGGCTCGGGCCGATTTTTATAACCTTCTTTTAAAATCCGTGGTGTATGTGGTGGGCCGCCCCGAAATAGCGGAAGACGGAAAGCCGAACGGCCATGTGAAGCTCAAACAGTGGCACCAGCCGGATGGAACCCTGGCCCTGCCCTTTTTCGCCACCGCGGAAAGCCTGCGCCAGACTCTGGGCGAAGAGGATCCGGCCCTGGAAATGCCGACTCTGGATCTTTTTCGGCTATCCCGCGGGGTAACCCTGGTCCTGACCTCGAAAGAGGCCTCCAAGGCTTTCAAGCCCGATGAGGTGGAGGCGCTCCTCTCCTCCGTCATGGCCCTCGACCCCCTGGCCCGCGCCCTGGTTCGGGCGGTGGAGGAGAACAGCGAGGCCGCCCGGCGGGATTTTTATCAAGTCCTGGTCAATTCCCAAATTTTCGTCGTGGGCCAGCCCCAAAACGAGGACGCCCAGTTCGGCGAATTCCGGGACATGACGGAAAACGAACGTTTCGCCTTTTCCGCCTGCCCCCACCCTTTTATAAAGGACCAAAAAGTCCTGCCTTTTTTCAGTTCCCTGGACCAGATGCGCCGCATGCTGCCCGGTGACCGCGACAGCCAATACCTCGGATTCCAGGCCATGACTTTTTTCACCATGGCCCGGCCCCTGGGCCTGCCGTTGGTTTTGAACCTCGGCTCCGAACCCCATAAATTTTTCACGGACCAGGAATTGGATTTCCTCATGCAATCCGTGCGGCAGGAACCTTTTGAAACCCGGCGCTTCAAGCCCGGCACCAAAATCTTTCTCGGCCCTCCGGAAAAATACCCTCAGGAAATAGTGAACGCCCTATTGGATTTTTTGCCCAAACACCCGGCGGTCAAGGCGGCCTATCTGTCCGCCCTGCGGGAGGAATCGGAAGACGCGTCGCCCGTTCTGGTGATCGGTTTTGAAGGCGAAGGCGACCTGGTCGACCTGTTTCGGGAAGCCGGCGAATTGATCAGCCAATACGCCGAAGAGGGGCAGACCGTTGATTTCGCCAAAATTCAGGAAGGCGAACAAGGACTCAGCCAGTATTTTTTAGATAAGACCAGCCCTTTTTACCGGCGGGCTTTGAAAAAGGCCAAGGCCGGGAGCCAACCGGCCCCGTCCCCGGCGGAGGCCGCCCAGCCGCCCCGCGCTCAATATGACGACCCTGGCTTTTTCGGCCGCCTCAAACGTATTTTAGGCGGGTCAAAATAATCCCCCATCATGATCCGGTCGGCGGACCAGGCCGAAAGTGCCGCCGAGCGGATCAATGCCCGCACAGTGCCCATCATTATTGACAGAAGCCATATTTAAGGCTATAAATTCAGTTGACTTACTTGTAAAAAGCCGCCCCGTTAAAGCGGCCGTCCGATTGCGCACCTCATCTTTATCTCCTTATCATTTGACCGACCTGTTAAATTGAGGATCAACTATGTGCATCCAATGGAATCTGCAGCCGAAACTGATCGAGGACCGAAGTTTTTCCATCATCGCCCATGAAGCCGGAAACCATGACTGGAATCCGCGGGAATGGAAGATTATTCAACGCCTGGTCCACACCAGCGCCGATTTTGACTATGTGGGGCACACCGTCATCAGCCCGGGCGCCTTGGAGGCCGGCGTCGCGGCCATCCGCGAAGGTTCGACCATCGTCACCGACACCAAAATGGCCCTCTGCGGAATATCCTCCGCCAGGCTGGACCAGTACGGCAACCGCCTGGTCTGTCTCATCTCCGATGAGCGCACCCAGAAGCGGGCGCGGGAAACCGGCACCACCCGGGCCCTGGCCGCGGTGGACCTGGCCTATGAGCTGTTTTTCCGCAACTCGGCGGATGGCGGCATCTGGGTCATCGGCAACGCCCCCACCGCCCTCTTCAGGCTCCTGGAAAAATTGGAACAGGAGCCGGACCGACCCCGGCCCCGGTTGATCGTGGGTCTGCCGGTGGGCTTTGTCAACGCCGCCGAATCCAAAGACGCCCTGGCCAAGAGCGGGCACCGCTTCATCACCAACCAGGGCCGCAAAGGCGGTTCCAATGTCGCGGCCTCGGTGATCAACGCCTTAGCGGGACTGGCCAATGGGCAAGATCAAGCGAATTGATTCGATTCCGGAACCGGACGAGTTGACCGAGCCCCCCGAAAATCTCGACCGGCTGCGGATGGGTTTCACCACCGGCACCGCGGCCACGGCCGCGGCGGTGGCCGCGGCCGGCATTCTGGCCGGCCGGTCCGTCCCGGCCCGGGTCACGGTGCGCCTGCCGGGGGGCGGGGATCTGACCGTCGCGGTGGCTGAAAGCTCCATCATCAATGCCGACGAGGCTTTGGCCATAGTGGTCAAAGATGGCGGCGACGACCCCGACGTCACCAACCACGCCGAAATCGGGGCCATCGTCCGCCGCCTGTCCAAACCGGGGCAAATTCACATCAACGGCGGCCGGGGCGTCGGCCGGGTGACCAAGCCCGGCCTGGTCCAACCCCCCGGCCAATGGGCCATCAACCCCGGGCCCCAGGCCATGCTGCGCGGCAATCTGAGCCCGCTTTTGAACCCCAGGACCTTCCCCGGGGTGGAGGTGGAAATTTTTGTGGAAAACGGGGAAAAGCTGGCGCTCAGGACCCTCAATCCCCGCCTGGGCATTGTCGGCGGCATATCCATCCTGGGCACCACGGGGCTGGTCAAGCCCTTTTCCCATGAAGCCTATCTGGCCACCATCGAAAGCGCCCTGAACCTGGCCCGGGCCGCCGGGTTGAACGAGGTGGTCCTGACCACCGGGCGGCAGAGCGAAAAGCTGGCCCAGACCGCCCGGCCCGACTTGTCGATGGACGCGTTCGTGCAAGTGGCCGATTTTTTCGGCGACAGCCTGAAAATGGCCCGCGAACGGGGCTTTGCCGTCATCGGGCTGGCCGCTTTTTTCGGCAAGGCCGTCAAGCAGGCCGCCGGCCATTACAATACCCATGCCCACCGCAATGAACAGGACACCAGCCGGCTGGCCGGGTGGCTCGGCGGCGCCCCGGACGGGGATGCCGAC
>JAVBTP010000297.1:0-4551 GCA_031556115.1 Candidatus Adiutricaceae bacterium | reverse complement strand
GCACCTCTCCACCACCCTGGCCACCAACGCCAGTGCCGAGCGGCTCGGCAACCGGGTCGGCCTGATATTGATGGGCTATGACCAGGATCAGCACGAGGTGCGCCAACTGGTGGAGGAACTCCCCCAGGTGGTGCCCGTTTTCGTTGCCGGCGGCCACGATTTCTACGGCCGGGAGGATGAGCCGCTGGATGAGGAGGCCATTACGGCGGCGGGCCGGGAGCTGGATCGCCAGGTTTCGGGCTGGGCCGTCTCCGGGCTCTTCAGCATCAAAAACCCCAATCATGAACTCACCGCCGCGCGCCTCCTGAAGGCCGTTTCTCCCAAGCCGGTGACCATGGGCCGGGACCTCACCGGCCGCCTCGACGCCGTGCGCCGGGCGGCCACCGCCGCCCTGAACGCGGGGCTGGTGGTCATCATCGGCCGGCTGCTGGACGCGGTGAAACAATCGGCGGCCGAGGCCGGCCTCACCGCCCGCCTGATGGTGGTCAAAGGCGACGGCAGCCTGGTGAGCGAGGAGTGGGCTCGGGAAAAACCCATCGAGACCGTGGTGTCGGGCCCGGCGGCCGGCCTGGTGGGAGCCCGGCTCCTGACCCGCGGCTTTTTGGATCCTCAGGAACGGAACCTGTGGGTCATGGACGTGGGCGGCACCACCTGCGATCTGGCCCTGGTCAGGGACGGCCTGCCGGCGGTCAATCCCACCGGGGCCACGGTGGGCGGCTGGGAGACCATGACCGAGGCGGTGGAGACCCGCACCCGGGGGCTGGGCGGCGACAGCCTGGTGACCCTGGACAACCAGGGCCGGATCACCCTGGGGCCGCGCCGGGTTCTGCCCCTGTGCCGCCTGGCCGCGCGATACCCGCGGACGCTCATCACCCTTCGGCACCAAAAGAATTCAGGCGCTCCGGCCACGGTGGCCGGCTGTTTCTTCCTGCCCGGCGCGCCCCGCGAGCCCGGCCTGAGCCGGGACGAAGAGGCCGTCCTGGACGCTCTGGATCGGGAAACCCCCTTCTCCATGGCCCGATTCGCCAAAGAGGCCTTTGAGGGGGCCCATCATTTCATCGGGATCAAGGCCCTGGAGCACCCTTCCATCCTGGTGTCCGCCTTCACCCCCACCGACGCCATGACCATTCTGGGCATGTATAACCAGGGCTCGCGGGAGGCGGCCGAACTGGGGGCGGCCATTATGGGCCGCGCCTTGAAATGGACCCCGGAACAGCTGGCCCGCCGTGTGCTGGACGAATTCGGCCGGGTCATGGCCCAGGAGATCGTCAGCTACGGCTTCATCCGGGACCAGGTGGAATTCAGGCCCGAGGAATATGAAACCAGGGCGGTCTTCGGCGGGGCCTTGAACCGTCGGGACCACGGGCATATCCGGATCGGCTTTACCGCCCGGGACCCGGTGGTCCTCCTGGGCGCGCCCTGCGGGGTGCTGGCCCCCTTCCTGGGCCGGAACCTGGCCGCCCGCATTCTGGTGCCCCCGGCTTTCGACGTGGCCAGCGCGGCGGGCGCGGCGGCCTCGCCGGTCTATCTCAAACGGCGGGTGGAGATCCACACCCTGCCGTATTTCGTCGGCTATCGCCTTTTTCTCCCCGACCAGGTCCTGGACGGCGGCACGGTGGAGTTTCTGGTGGACAAGGCGGAAAAATACATGGACCGGTATATGCGGGCCCTGGCCAACCTGGCCGGTGAAAAGAAGGTCAAAATCACCATGGCCCGCGAAGACCACCGGGTGACCCTGGGCGACGGCAGCCGGCTCAACCTGGGTTCCAGTTTGACGTACACGGCCGTCGGCGGCTGACTTTATTACTCCGGCAACAAAATAAGTCGTACTAGTGATTTCGCCAAAGCCCGAAATCACTAGTACCGTGTACCGCTTAAAATGTCGCTCAAAGCAGCGCCATTTTAAGCTCTGGACCGGAAAGCAAAAATGCGATTTTTGCTTTCCTCTCGCCGACTTCGTCGGCGGGAAGCCCTGGCGGGCTTCCCCCAGTACCCCGTAACTTAAGAAGTTACGGGGTACTGGACTTCCGCCGCCGAGAACCGACTTCGCCAACTGCCGGGGTAATATCCGCTTTTGGCTTGCGGTGTTTCATTAAAACAATTGAGGAGCGGTCCCCATGGCCATGGTCGATGATCGGGATGTTGAATTGCGGAAAATAGAGGCGCTTTTCAGCCAGGGCCAGGCCGGGGAGGCGCTGGAACTTCTGAAAGCGTTCCTGACGGCCAACCCCACCAGCCTCAGGGGCCTCAACGATCTGGGCACCATGCTGCAGAACACGGGCGACGGCGCCGGCGCGGAGGCGGCCTTCCGCCGGGCCTTGGATCTGGCCCCCGGCCACCATGAGACCCGGGTCAACCTGGCGCTGAGTCTGGGCGCCCAGAACAAATGGCCCGAGGCCAAGGCCCAGGTGGAAAAACTCCTCGTCACCAATCAGGCCGACGCCCGGCTGTGGGCGCTCCTGGCCCGGGCCGAACGGGGGCTGGGGAATCTGAAGACGGCCCTCGGCTATATCGACCGCTCCCTGACCATCGACCCGGATCAGCCCCAGCTCAAGGAGGCCCGGGCCAAACTGGCGGGCGAGGAGGACAAGCCCCCCATTCCTTCGGGGAAGAAACCCGGCCTGGTCATGTGCTGCCAAAAATCATTGGAGACCTTTGCCCTGGCCCTCTGCGACGAACTGGACAAGTACGCGACCATCAACCGGGTGGTGGCCGACAATTTCGGCCCGGTCCAATGGCCCATCCAGACGGCCGGCACGGTCTGGCTGGAGTGGGCCGCCGAAATGTCGGCCGAGATCACCCATATGTCCGGCCTTTTGGACGGCAAGAAGGTCATTCTGCGCCTCCACAGTTTTGAGATCCTGGGGGACCTGGCCGGGCGGGTCGACTATTCCAAGGTCACGGACCTGGTCTTCGTCAGCCGGTACATGCGCGATTTGTTCCTGCGGCGCTTTCCGGGCCGTGTGGCCGGGCAGCGGGTTCACGTCATCCACAACGGCCTCAACCTGGGCCGCTTCCCCTTCAAGGCCGGCCGGGGGCGCCGCAAAATCGCCTTTATCGGCAAGCTCGACGCCAAAAAAGACCCCACCCTGATGGTCCAGGCCTTCGCCTTTCTCCTCAAACGCCACCCGGATCTGGAACTCCATGTGGCCGGCGGGCCCGATACCAACCGCTATTACCTGACCCTGCCTGATTTCTTGCGCAAAAACCCCGAGGTCAACCAGGCCGCCACCTTCTACGGGCACGTCAAGGACAGTCCCGCCTGGCTGGCCGACAAGGATTATATCCTCTGCACCAGCCCCTTCGAATCCCAGGGGGTGGGGATTCTGGAGGCCGTCCACAGCGGCCTCCGGCCGCTGATTTACAGCTTCCCCGGCGCCGAGCGGCTGTATCCGGACTCCTGGCTCTGGACCAGCCTTGACCAGTTGGAGACGCTTTTGGAAAATGGCCCCGACCCTTCGGAAGCCAGCCGGTTCGTGGCTGAAAAGTATTCCATGTCCCGCCAGGCCCTCAATTTTCTCCAGGTGATCACCGGCACGGAACCGGTGGTGGAGGACGACCCCGTCATCCCGACGGGCGTGGACGACTGATGGCCGAGGCGCCCGGCCACCGGCCCGTTCTCCGGGCTCCGGTTTTTCCCTTGACCGCCCTGGTGGGGCAGGCCGAAATGGTCAGGGCTCTCTTGATCCTGGCCGTGGACCCCTCCCTGGGCGGTTTACTGCTGGTCGGGGAAAAGGGCACGGCCAAATCCACCGCCGCCCGGGCCCTGGCCGAATTGCTGCCCCCGATCCGGGCCGTGGCCGACTGCCCCTATCATTGCCCCATAGACGACCCGGCCGGCTTCTGCCCCAACTGCCGAGCCCGCCTGGACCAGGGGGAGGACCCGGCCGCCGTCCAGACCCGTTCCCCCTTTCGCACCGTGCCCCTGGGCGTGACCGAGGACCGCCTGGTGGGCGGCCTGGATTGGGAAACCACACTCCGGACCGGCCGCCCGAACCTGAAGCCGGGCCTTCTGGGCCAGGCCAACGGCGGCCTGGTGTATATCGACGAAGTCAATCTTTTGGAGACCTCCCTGGCCCACCTGCTTTTGGATGCCGTCTCGGCCGGGCGGGTGACCCTGGAGCGGGACGGCCTGTCGGCCTCCTGCCCGGCCCGGGTGGCCCTGTTGGCCACCATGAACCCTGAGGAAGGTCCGCTGGGGCCGCAGTTGGCCGACCGCTTCGCCCTCACCGTGACCCTCACCGCTGAGCAGGATCCCGAACACCGGGCCGAGGTGGTGCGCCGCCGTCTGGCTTTTGAGGCCGACCCGGCGGCCTTCCGGCGGCACTATGCGGACCGGACCGAGGCGCTGGCCCGAACCGTGGCCGGGGCCCGGGCGCTCCTGCCCGCGGTGGAGTTCAGCGAACCGGCCCGGGAGTTGATCTCCCGTCTGGCCGTGGCCGACCGTCTGGCCGGCCATCGCGGGGATTTGGCCCTGGCCAAGGCGGCCCGGGCCCGGGCCGCCATGATGGGCCAGGACGTGGTGTGCCCTAGGGGGGTGCGGGCCAAAGC
>JAVBTP010000210.1:0-3912 GCA_031556115.1 Candidatus Adiutricaceae bacterium | reverse complement strand
CTGGGCCAGCACGAAGTCGGCGGCCACGGCGTCATCGCAGACCACGGCGTCAAGACGGCCGTTATACAGATCTTCCACGGCCAGGCCCACTTCGTCATAGGTCACCGATTCGACGCCGCCGACTTTATTGATGGCAAAGGTGCCGGTGGTGCTGATCTGGCTGCCGGCCTTCTTGCCCTTCAAATCCTCCAGACTCTTGACCGGGGAATCCTTGGGGGCGATGACCGCCTGGCGCACGGTGAAATAGGGGGTGGAGAAATCCATGGTCTTTTTCCGTTCCTCGGTGATGGTCACCGAAGAGCAGATGGCGTCGTATTGACTGTTGATGAGGCCGGCGAAAATGCCGTCCCAGGCGGCGTTGATGATCTTGACCTCATAGCCGCCCTCCTGGGCCGCGGCCTTCATGTAATCGACGGAAAAGCCCACCAGGGCCTTGCTTTCATCGACGAATTCCATCGGGGGCCAGGTGGCGTCGGTGGCGATGGTGACGAGTCTCTTGTCCTGGGCCAGGGCCGGGACGGTCAGGGCGGCCACGAGGGCCAGAACAGCCAGGGCAATCAGCTTTTTCATCGTGCGGTCTCCTTGAAAAATTGGGTGCGCCGCCTTGACGGCGGGTGTTTCCTCCGGAGCCAGGGTCGCCCGAGCCCCAGTCTGTGGATCATAACCGTAAAGCGCTAGCCTACCATCACTTTTCCCAAAAATCAACCCCCGGTCCCGGCCTCGGCGGTTCTCATTATGGCCCAAAACACTGAAAACAGCGGTCCCCGAAGAGGACGGCGGAGCGAAGCGGCCGGCGGGGAGGGCCATGAGGCGGCCGCCGGGCGAAAATCATCCTTTTGGCCCGGCTCCGGGCCCCGTCAAGTCGGTAAAGCTATAATTATTACTCCGGCCACCAAATAAATCATACCCGTGATTTCGCCAAAGCCCGAAATCACTGGACTTCCGCCGCCGGGAACCGACTTCGCCAACGGCCGGGTTAATAAAATCGCTCCCCGGCCTCTTGGGTATGGCAAAGACCCGAGTGTGCCCCAATGCCTTTATCCGGTGGGGGGGGCGGTGACTTGCCGCCTTTGGGGCTGCTTTGAGAATCGCGGGCTAAATATCTTGACCGTTCGGGCATGTTGCGGGTATAACCATAACGGGAAATAATATTCATAAAAATGCGTTGCCGCCCGCCGCATTTGGGGTATTGCCGGGGATCGGCGGGTGGCGGGCTCCCGCGCTCCTGCCTTTCGAGCCAAAGGCCTATCGCACCTTAATGGTGATCTGCTTCTTCAGTCCATACTTTTTCATTTTGTAATTCATGAGCTGGGGAGAGATGTTCAGGCTGCGCGCGGCTTTGGCCGCGTTGCCTCCGGAAGCCTCCAGAGCTTGCGCCACCCGCTCTCCCTCGTCGTCGAGAAGGTCAGCCGAAGCGGGCGCGGCGGCCGGTCCGCTCCCGCCCCCCCCCGGCGACTGGCCGACAAAACTGTTTAAAACCTCGCCGAAAAGCGAGGCCCCGAAGTGGGCCGGCTCCAGGACCGTTTCCTCCTCGTGGATGATGTTCATGGCGCCTTCGATGGCGTGTTCCAACTCCCTGACGTTGCCCGGCCATTGGTAGCGCTCAAAAGCCTCTTCCAAAGCGGGGGAGAGGGCGGCCACTTTCTTGTTCAGCCGCAGGTTCAGTTTTTTGATGAAGTGCCTGACCAGGATCGGGATGTCTCCCCGCCGCTCCCTCAGGGGCGGGATATGGACCATGACCACCCCCAGGCGGAACAACAGGTCGGCCCGCAAGTGGCCGTCGGTCACCGCCTTTGGCGGGTGGACGTTGGAGGCGCTGATGATTTTCAGGGAAACCGACTTTTCCTTGGATGCGCCCACCCGCCGTATTTTCTGCTCCTGAATGGCGCGGAGCATTTTGCTCTGAAGCCCCAGGGGCATGGAGTTGATTTCATCGAGAAAAATGGTGCCCCCGTCGGCCAGCTCCATGATGCCCGGCTTGTCCAGTGAGCCGGTGAAAGCCCCCTTGACCGTGCCGAAGAGAATCCCTTCCAGCAGGCTTTCAGGTATGGCCGCGCAGTTTAAGGTCAGAAAGGAATTCTGCCGGCGGCGGCTGATGTCGTGAATGGCCTGGGCGAACATCTCCTTGCCGGTGCCGGTTTCCCCATACAGCATGACGGGTGAGGGGCTGTTGGCGGAGCGGGAGACTATCTCCAGGCTCTGGCGCATGGCCTGGTCCTGGGTGATGATCTGGTCGAAAGTGGGCTTGGGTTTGCGGATCAGGCTGAAATCCGGCCGCCGGTCCTGATTGATGGCCAGGGTGTATTGGCCGGCCAGTTCGCCGTATTCGCGGATGAAGCAGATGCAGCCCGCCAGCTTGCCGTCATTGATCAAGGGGAAGACATTGTGGATGGAATTGATCAGTTTCCCCCGGGGGGTGTAATAATAACAGGGATAGTTAATCAACGGTTTGCGGGAGAAAAGACACATCAGGGTGGGATAGCTGGTGTTGTCGCCGACGCGATATAATTCCAAAATGGCTTTACCCAGCGCCTGTTCCGGTTCCAAGTCGTCGAGGAGACCCTGGGCGCGATTGTAATAGACCAAAGCCGTATGAACGTTCAAAACCATTACCCCGGAAGGGAAATCATCAAACATCTGGGCGAACAGTTCCGTTTTGCCGATATCCCGGGTGAGGTCTTCCAAACCACGATCAAACATAGGCGGCTCTCCTGATGCTTTGAGTATAGGGCTGTTTTATAAAAGAGTAAAGAGTAAAATTTTATAAAATAAAAATTATTTTTTATAAAATAAAACCGCCCGGACTTTTCTGTTTTATCTTTTTTGCTGTTTTCAAGATGTTAACCAGTAAACCGGCCTTGGCTCACAACATGCAATAAATAATAAAATGACCCTCTGTTGAAGTTTGGAAAATAAGGGAGTAAGGCCAATTCACCGTCAAGTCGGGGCTTGGCGGTCAACGTATTTTTGAAGGATTGGCGGAGCCGGATCTTTCAAAAAGCGGGTGGCTGGTGGCCGGGGAACGTGGTTAAGGGGATCGTTCCCGGCAAGAAAGCAAAGGCCAGGGGCGGCCCCTGGCGAGTGACGACGGCTGTTAGCCTGTGCAGCCGCCGGCTTCATGGCCGCCCGCGGTCTGACGGGCGGTGACCGGGGATACCAACCGCCGCGACCCCCAAGGGCAGCGCCGACACCGAACGCCTGATCAGGGGCATCCGAGAAGAACTGTCATGGCCGGGTACAAGGAGCGGCCTGGATGGGTTCAAAGTCGAAACCGCTTTATGGGGCCATGGCTACAATCCTCAACTATTCGCGCTCGGCCTTTGGGCCGCCCCCCTGAACGGGCCGCAAACCGCCGCCACAGAATCAAAACCAGCACTCCCTTAAAAGCCGCGTGACCCGCGGGGGCCTTGCCAGGGGCCGCGGCCCCTTTTTTGCCCGTCGCCCTCTCAACTCGACAACCGTAGAAGGAGTTCGCTTTTATGATGATCGCTGTGGCCATAGTGCTTCTGGTGGTGTTATTGCTGGTCGGTGTGCCGGTGCCGTTTGCCTTTCTCGGCTCGGCTCTGGTGTTCATCTTCGCGGGGGGCTATGACCCGAGCTTCCTTTTGCCTTACGGCTACAGCAAGATGAACAACGTGGTCATCCTGGCCATTCCTCTGTTCATCATCGCCGGCGGCCTGATCAACCGCGCCCATATAGGCGACAAGCTCATCGGGATGGTGGAGCTCATGGTCGGCCGCTTGCGCAGCGGCATGGGCATCATCGGCATCGTCAGCTGCGCCATGTTCGGGGCCATCACCGGAAGCGCCTGCGCCACCTTGTCGGCCATCGGCTCCATCATGTTCCCCAGGCTGGAGGACGCGGGCTACCCCAAGGGGCACACCTCCGCCCTCATGGCCTCGGCCTCGGTTC
>JAVBTP010000194.1:0-6419 GCA_031556115.1 Candidatus Adiutricaceae bacterium | reverse complement strand
TCAGCGCCTGACCGACGGGAGGCGTGTCATGAAAACTTTATTGATAACCCCTTCGCGCTGCATCGGCTGCCTCAATTGCGAACTGGCCTGTTCCAGCCGGTTTTGGGGCGAATATTTCCCTGCCCCGTCATGCGTCAACGTCACCTTCTTTCGGGATGGCGGCCAGGTGCCGGTGGCCTGCTTTCAGTGCGATTCCGCCCCCTGCCTGGCCGTCTGCCGCACCGGCGCCCTGACCCGCGACGCCGAAGGGGTGGTGGAGGTGGCGGCCGAGCGCTGCATCGGCTGCCGCATGTGCGTCATGGCCTGCCCCTTCGGGAACGTGACCTACAGCCCGGCCGGCCGCCGGGCGGTGAAGTGCGACCAGTGCCGGGGCCACCCCCGCTGCGCGGCGGCCTGCCCCAGCCGGGCCATTGAATTCGCGCCCGACGAGGCGGCGGTCAGAAACCGGCGGGCGAGCTTTGCCGCCAGCTTGAAAACGGCGTTGAAAGAGTTGTAGGTCCGGTCCGACCGGTTTGGATTTTTTTTCAGCCCGGGGCCAAAGAGCGGCGCTCCGGATCATTCGCTTTCTTGGCGAGTGGCCGGGGCGCCTTTCGAACGGATGATCGGGGCGATTTTCAGCGGAAACATTCGCCGCTTCCGTATGAAGCCAAGGAAGCATTGATGTCCGATCAAAAAGATTTCGCGGCGGTTTTGAATTTGACCCGGGAGATATGCGAGCCGTGTCGGCAATGGTCGGATTTTGACCGGCTTCTGCAGGCGCTGTCCCAAGCGGTGCCAGACTTCATTGAACAATGGAAAAATGCTCCGGTTGGGAAGGGCTCGAGGATTTTTTTCGGCGCGGGCGGGCATGGGCGCTACCTTTTGAAGGCCTGTCGGGCTATCGGCGCGGAGCCTGATTATTTCTGTGATAATGACCATCAGGCCTGGACCTGGATGGGGAATTCCGCGAAAAAGCAACATACCCGGGTTGACGGCGTGTATGTTCTCAAACCTGAAGAGCTGGGAGACCTTGACAATCCGCAAGCGGTGATCGCCACCAACATTTCGAGCTTTCGCCGGGCGATCAAAGAACAATTGCGCAGTTTGGGAGTGCCGCTCGTGCCCGGGCCGGAAGGGTATTTATATGAAGCCGTCATCATGAACAGCCACCTCAAATTCTACCGGCAGCACCTCGATGAATTGAAGGCGGTTTACGACTTCCTCGATGATGGGCATTCGCGTTTTATCTACCTGTCGGTTCTGAAGGCCCGCCTCATCCCGTATGAGGCTTCTGAAGCCTGTTACTCGGCCATCAGGGAAGGCGGCCACTACTGGCCTTTTGCCGCATTCAAAAACCTCAAAGACGTTGCTTTTGTGGACGCCGGCGCCGGTGACGGCGATACGGTGAAGAGTTTTCTCAATAATAACGCGGCCGCCGGTTTCCAAAGGATCCACGCCTTTGAACCCGATGATGTCCTCTTCGGCCGGCTGTCGCGAAACGCGGTGAATCTGGGGGAACGGTTCCAGTTCGGGCCGGAAAAAATCGCGCTCGTCAAGGCCGGGCTCGGATGCGCGGAAAAAGGTTTGGCCCCGTCGGCCAGGCTTCAAAGGGCGATCGAGACCGACCCCCTCTCCATGCCGCCAACCAGGCTTTTGCCGCCCTGTGAGCCGACGTACGCGCTGGATGATTATCTTGACGGCCGGCCGGCCGGTTTCATCAAAGCCGATGTCGAAGGCTTTGAGCTGGATATGATTCAGGGCGCGGCCAGGTCGATTTCGGCCTTTCGCCCGCATCTGGCGGTGAGTATATACCATTTGCCGGTCGATATTTTCGCCGTCCCGCTCGCCATCAAAGCGCTGGTGCCGGAGTATAAAATGGCGGTCAGGCACCACACCGCCGATCTCTTTGACACGGTTCTCTATTGCTGGCTTTAATCGGATCGGGTCGCGCCGACGCGCGCCCGTGTCCCGTTGAAAGGAGGAAGCCCATGCTCGTGGCCCTGGTGACCTATGTGAAGCCCTTGGAGGAAATCGACAAATTTTTGCCCGCCCATCGGGAATTCTTGGCCAAACATTATGCCGAAAAGATTTTTATCTGTTCCGGAGGCCGTAAACCCCGCACCGGCGGCGTCATCCTGGCCCGTTCCGTGACCCCGGAACGGTTGGGGGAAATATTGCGGGAGGACCCGTTTTACCAAAACGGTCTGTCCACGTTTGAAATCGTCGAATTCACCCCCACCATGAAGCTGGAAGGCTTGGAGGCTTTTCTGGATTGAGGGGGGTATTGCCTCCGCACTCTTGGTCTAAAGTATCTTGAGGTTTGAATAAATACGTGAAATATGGTTGAGTGAACCGAGTGGACATGATACACTCTTACGTATGAGGAGGGAAGGAGCCATGTCCACCCGCATTGAAATCAAAGTCAGATTGGGGGCCGGAAACAAGTGTCTACGTCTTTTGGATCTGGTTAAACAGATCCAGAGCGTCGTAGACGTGGCTAATTCCGTTGCCATCGATCTGGGGCTTGAATTCGTGGTTGGGGAATGGCAGGCGGAAAAATTTCAAAACCGATCCATGGGCTTTATTATGTCCAATCCCAAGGATATTGCGGAAGAACAGCAGCAGGAATTCACTAGGGTATTTGATGCTGCTGTCAGGTACACCCCCCAAAAATACGAAACTGGCCGAGTCATCAGTCAAAGAACTGTCAATTACGTCATCTCGATGGCGGAAACTTTTGGCGAGGGAGAGAAGGCGGTGTTCAACCTGCCGAATCCCACCGGTCAACGGCCAAAGTTGATTCAAGTCACCCCCCAAAAATTGAAAAATATTAGTGCCCTCAAGAAAGAAGAAAAAGGTTATCACGGTGCGGTGATAGGTTGCCCCTATGAATGGAATGCCGGCGGAGGGAGTCCATTCATTAAAATTCGCGATATCGCCAACAATGAACTGGTCAAGTGTCCCTACAGTCAGGGGGATTATGAGCGCGTACTGTCGCTTTTCAGTAAGCGAAACGCGGTGGTTGTCGTTTATGGCGAAATTAAATTCGACCCGGCCACTGGCAGGAGGGAAATGAAAAAAGCCACTAAGTTCGAGCGGGCTCCGGTTTTCGAAAAAAGTGACTACGATCGTTTTTTCGGCCTGTTCCCAGACCTAACCGGTGACTTATCCGCTGCTGAATATATAAGGAGCCTGCGCGACGATGAGTGATAAAAGTGATAAAATTTATCTGGATTCTTGCGCGTATATTGAGTTGATTAAGAGCAAAACGGCACATGCTGTGGACCCTGATCGCCTGGACCATGTGTGGTATTGCCGCCAATTTTTAGATGCCGCTGCCGAAGGCAAGGTGCGGGTGCTCGGCTCGGCCTTGTTGGTGTCGGAATGCACCCATATCAAGGATGCGACGAATAGAAAAATTTTTACAGACGATGTCAAAAAAGCTTTCAACGCTGTCTTCATGAGCGGCAAAGTGGTGTTGCCCATTTTGCCAACTCCGCAAATAATTGAATATTCAAGAGATCTTTTGTGGGAGCATAATTTGGATCTCAAGCCGATGGACTCCCTGCACATAGCCACTGCCGCCATCTACAAATGCGTCGTTTTTATAACCACGGATAACAGGATTTTAAATCACGCGGATGACATTTTTGGGGTTACTAAGATGAAGGTTTGTCAGGGCCATGAAGCCCATCAGTGGCTGCCGAAACAGTTTTTACAAAATAAACTGTCTCTTAGTGGAACCGCAACAGAGGCTAAGAAATAAAGGAAAGAATGCTTTTTCTGGATTGAGCGGGCGCCGCGTCATTGATGAATATTGGTTCACCTGGAGCTGATTCGATGGTCTCCGCGCCCCACCCCATACCGATCTTCTATCTCACGGGCACCGGCAACACCCGGCGGCTGGCTCGGGAGATAGCGGCGGAAATGGCCGCCCGGGGGCGCCCGGCCGAAGCCCGGTCCCTGGAAAGGGAGGTCCCGGCCGAACGGCTCGGCGGCGGGCGGGCCTGGCCGGCGGGATTTTCAGGCCTGTGTTACCCCACCCACTGTTTCAACGCGCCGTGGCCGATACTGAAACTCTTGTGGTCCATGCCGCCGGGCGGGGGGCGGGAGATTTTTCGGGCCGGCACGCGCACGGGTTTGCCCTGGGGCCGGCGGGTGGTGTGGGGGGTCAGCGGCCTGGCCCTGTGGCTGCCATGGCTGCTTCTGCATCTTAAAGGCTATCGGGTGAGGGGAGTGTGGGCCGCCGACCTCCCGTCCAACTGGGTGACGGTGCATCCGGGAATGAAGCCCGGGCGGGCCGAAGCGGTCTTCAGCCGCCAGGCGCCCCAACTGGCCGCCTGGGTCCGGTCTCTGGTTCAAGGCCGGCGGGCTTTTCCGGCCAAACTTTTTTTGGGAATTATTCCGGACCTCCTGGTCCTGCCCCTGGCCCTGGCGGGGCCGTACGCGGCTTTCGGCCTGGGGCGGCTGTTCATGGCCTCCCGCCGCTGCACCGGCTGCGGGCGCTGCGCGGCCCGCTGCCCGCAAAAGGCCGTCAGGCTGCGCCACGGCCGGCCCTACTGGACCTGGCGCTGCCTGAGCTGCATGCGCTGCCTCAATATCTGTCCGGAAAAGGCGGTGTATGTCATGCACCCCGCCTTGGCGGCCGTTCTTCTGATCGGGCTGTCGGGGCCTGGCCCCTACTGGCTCTGGCTCCTCGCTTCGCCGACGCTTCTGGGGCTGGCCTATCCCATTTTGTTTATCCTGGCCCGGTTCGGCCCTTTCGGCCGCCTCTGGGCCTGGGCCTCCCTCACCAGCCACTGGCGGCACTACCTGGCCCCCGAAGGTTCTTTAAACGCTTCCGAAGACCAAAAATCCGCGCGGGAGGAGCCCTTTACTGGCCCGCTCCGGCGGCCTTGAATTTCAGGGCCGCCCCGGCCAGTTTGGACCGCACCCTATCCCGGTTGAAGGCGTAGGCGCTGAAAACCACCCGGTCCCGGCCGTCGGCGGGGAGAGGCAGATGGCGAAAAGTGGTCTGGAAGCGGCCGTCGGCCATGGGGATCAGGCCGTCGGTTCCGCCGGCGTAGCCGGCCGCCATCCGGCCGTCCATCAAGAGTTCCAGATCGCGGGCCGGCTGGGGGGCCTGGCCTTCGGGGGTGGATATTTCCACGGTCACCGCCACCTGGTTGGGCTGGTCCGGCTCGCGGGTGATGGCCGTGATTTTGACTTCATGTTGGAAAAGATCCAGGTCGTTCACCAGCGGCACGGGCGGCAGGGAACGGCCGGCCAGCGTCTGGGCGGCCAGGTCGGCCGTCTGGTAGATGCGCCTGAAACACTCCAGGGCCAGGCTTTGGCCGGCCAGGGCGTCGGTGGTCCACTGCAGGCCCTCCAACTGGGCCGAGTCCGGAGCGTTGAGCCGGAAATCCCGATCCAGGGTCAGGGCGGCCTGGTCCTCGAAAAACACCCAGGTCAGAAAATTGACCGGTTGGGCCGGCTTGAGATCCCACAGGCGCACCGTCCCGTCCCGCCCGGCCACGGCCACCCGTGAGCCGCCGACAAAGGCCCCGCCGGTGAGGCCCGGCCCCAGCCGGGGGGAATGGGTCAAGGCCCGGCCGGTGCCCAGGTCGTAGACGTGAAAAGCCCCGCCCTGGTTGCGGTACAGCGCCGGGTCGCCCCCCGGTTCCCGTCCCGGCTCCAGAAGCAGGGCCAGCCGCCGGTCGGGCGAATAGACCGCCGGGCCGAGGCCGGCCACCAGTCCCTGGGAGTCGAAATTTTCCACCTGGCGGGAATTGAGGGCCTCCCGGGCCAGGTCAACGGAAGCTCGGGCGGGGTGGACTTCCTGATAGAGGAAGGTCGTCAGGTCCGGCGACAGGCCGGCGAAAAGTTTGGCGGGATTGTATTGCCCGGGCCCGTCTTCCGTGGTCCGGCCGAGGCGGTCGAAGCTGACGATATCGGCGCGGCCCAGAGTCCAGCGGGTGGTTTCCGGAATGGCGAGATCCGGCGGCGGGCCGCCCGCGGCCGGCGGCGGGGCGTCGATCACGGCCACGGCGTAGTTGGCCTCGGGGTGGTAGGCCAGGCTGAGGCCGGGGCCCTGGCCGTCGCGGTAGAGGGGGGGGGCCTTCCCGCTTAAATCCCCCAAGCCCAGCCCCGGCCGGCCCTTGGGGTCGGCCTCGGCCGCCACCCAGGCGTATCGCCCGTCCTCATCCAGGGCCAGATGGCGGATGTTTTTCAGGTCAACCTTGAATTTTTGGCCGGGGTGCCCGTCCCGCTCGAGGGAGAGGCCGCCCTCCGGGTCGGCGGCCAGCAGGATCAAACCGTCGCCGGAAAAGGCCAGGGCGGTCCAGGCCCGGCCGCCTTCGACGTCCAACCTGTCGGTGGCCCCGTCCGGACTGATCAGCCATAAATCGCCGTTCTCCAGGCCCACGGCCACCTGGTGGTCGTGGGACGCGGCCAGGCTGGTG
>JAVBTP010000146.1:0-5772 GCA_031556115.1 Candidatus Adiutricaceae bacterium | reverse complement strand
GAGCGGTCTGACCCCGACGGCCGCCCCGGTCCGATGGGGGGCGGGTTATGTATAGCTGTGGGCCTGGCCGCCGGCGGTGGGAATGACCGAAAACACGTCCTGTCCGGCCAGGACGGCCCGGACGATTTCCTCCTGATGGGGCCGAAAGGCATGAAAGCCAAAAACCTCGGCCAGGGTCTCGCCCAATTCCTGATCGGTTATTTTGGAAAAACGAGAGTCGCGTTCAGGTCTCACGGATCGGCAATCTTTCGGGTCAGGATGGGCGAACCGGCCAGCGGCGGGAAGCCGGGGGTGATCGCGGTGAAAGGCGTACTCATCAATCCAGCTCCAACCCCACCGGGCAGTGGTCCGAACCCGGGACTTCGGTTTCGATCCAGGCCCGGCGCACCCTGGGGGCCAATTCGGCGGAAACGAAAAAATAGTCGATGCGCCAGCCGATGTTCTGGGATCGGGCGTGGGTGCGGAGAGACCACCAGGTATAGATTTCCGACCGGTCGCCGTTGAGAAGGCGAAAAGTGTCGACATAGCCGGCCGCGAGGATGCGGTCGATCCAGGCCCGTTCCACAGGCAGGAACCCCATGGTGGAGCCGGTGGGTCGGGCGATATCCACCGGCCGGTGGGGGGTGTTGAAATCCCCGCCGAGAATAACGGGTTTGCGCCGGCGCAGTTCCTCGGCAAAATTCAGCACGGCCTCGTAGTAGCCCAGCTTGTATTGGAGGCGGTCGTCGTCTTTCTGGCTGTTGGGAAAGTAGACATTGAGGAAGAAAAAGTCGGGCAATTCCAGCCCCACCATCCGCCCTTCGCCCCGCCATTGGGGATCGGGCAATTCCTCAATCACCGCCAGCGGCGCGTCCCGGGTGTAGGTGACCACCCCGGAGTACCCCCTCCGGTCCTGGGCCGAGGCCCAGTGGCTCAGGTAGTTTTGCGGATTGAGGAGGTCGTCCGCCAGTTGCTCCGGCGAAGCCTTGGTCTCCTGAAAGGCTATGAAGTCGGCACCCGAATCCCCGAACCAATCCCAAAAACCCGGTTTCTGGCTGATGGCCCTGAGACCGTTGACGTTCCACGATATAAATCTCATCCCCCCACCTCGGCAAGAATGATTTGGCTGCTTATGTACACTGCATTATGAGGAGCCGCGCCCATCCCGGCCGGCGCCGTCTCCTCGAAGAGAACCGCGGCTTTTCGTACAATCCATCCCCTTCCTCACGGGAGCGTCACCTCTCCCCGCTGATTAAGCCGGCGAGGCCGGCCAGCCCAGGCCGCGCTCGTAAAAAAACCGCGCCCGCTCCAAGTCGGCGACCCCCAAGGTAACCACATTGATCCGAGGCTCCATGCTCTCATACTCCCGATGCGATAATGGCTGAGTATACCCTAAGCGGGCGGAAGCTTCAACCGGGGGATGGCTGGCCGGGAAAAGGAAGACATAAAAAAAACAAGGCCCGCCACGATGCGGATACGGTCAGGACCTGGCTTGAAGTTTTGGAATGAGGAGGGCATTTATGCTATAATACCAAATTGATACTGTGATACACCCATAACTGAGGAGAGGATTATGCGTAGTGCGCTTGATATTTTCAAAATCGGCATCGGCCCGTCCAGTTCCCATACCTTCGGGCCGATGAACGCGTGCAAAATTTTTCTGAATTTGTTGGCGAGTGAGGATAAGCTGGATAAAATCAGTGAAGTGCGGGTCGATTTATATGGCTCTCTTTCCCAGACCGGCCGGGGGCACAATACCGACAAGGCGATCATCATGGGTCTGGCGGGCAACTGGCCGGAAGAGGTCGATGTCGACCATATGTCCGCTTTTTTACAAAAGCAGGATCAATGCGGGCGACTGGATCTGGATGGAAGCGGGCCGAGCATTCATTTCAAAAGTGCGGACCATATCATTTTCAATCCCACCACCCTGCCGCTGCACGAAAACGGCATGGTCATCACCGCCTTTGACGAACGCCGACAAGAACTTTTGAAAAAAACGTATTATTCGGTCGGAGGCGGCTTCCTTAAAGAACCTCAGGATTTTGCCACCCCTGCCCATCGGTCGGCGGCCTGCCCACCGGAACAGGATGAGGTCCCCTATCCTTTTGGCAGTGCCAAAGAGCTTCTGGCCCACTGCGAAGAGACTGGCATGTCCATTTCCACTTTGATTTTGCACAACGAAACGGCTAAAAAAAATCGCCGGGAAGTGATTGACTATTGCGTCAAAATAGTTAAAACCATGATGGCGTGCATGGAACGCGGCATGATGCGGGAGGGGGGATATCTGCCCGGGCCGGACCGGGTCCCGTGCCGGGCTCCGGCTTTGCGCAGGAGGCTGGCCTCCAAGGCCTCTTTGAATCAAAGCCCCATCTATGCCATGGACTGGGTAAACATGTGCGCCATGGCGGTCAGCGAGCAAAACGCCCTGGGCGGAAAAGTGGTGACGGCCCCCACCAACGGCTCCTGCGGCGTGGTGCCGGCGGTGATCGCCTATTACGATAAATTTGTTTCACCCCTGACCGAGGAAGATATGTGGCGCTTTATTCTGGCCTCGGGCTCGGTGGGGCTTTTATTCAGCATGAACGCCTCTATTTCCGGAGCCGAAGTGGGTTGCCAGGGTGAAGTGGGGGTGGCCTGTTCCATGGCCGCGGCGGGCTTGGCGGAACTGTTCAGCGCCAGCCCCGTTCAAGTATGCGCGGCCGCCGAAATAGGCATGGAACACAACCTGGGCCTTACGTGTGACGCCGTGCGGGGCATGGTGCAGATCCCCTGCATTGAAAGAAACGCCATCAACGCGGTCAAGGCCATCAACGCGGCCGGCATGGCCATCGCCCGCCCGGCCATTCCTTCGGTGGTTTCCCTGGATAACGTGATCGCGGTGATGTATCAAACCGGTAAAGACCTGAACAACAAATACCGCGAAACCGCTCTTGGCGGCCTGGCCTCCATTACCTTGGACGGGCATCCCTTCCCAACGCGCAAATGCTGACAACATTCCCGTCACCACGGCCGATCTCGCCGCGCCCGGAGGGTTCGCTCGGCTGACCGAGGCCATCTTGACCCGATCACCCGCCCACAAAAAACCCGCCGAAGCGGGTTTTTCAAAATCGTCAGGGCGCACTCAATTCAAGGTGTCTTTCAGAGCCTTGGCCGTCTTGAACTTAATCGCCTTGTGGGCCTTGATAGCCACCGGTTCGTTGGTTCGGGGGTTGCGGCCCATTCTTTTCTTCCGCTTGACCACTTCGAAGACGCCGAGTCCGAACAGGGCAAAGCGGCCCTCCTTTTTCAACGTCGAGGTCATTTTCAGCAAAATTGCCTCCAGAGCGCCTTTGGAGGCGGCCTTGCTTAAGCCGGTTTCTTCCGCCACCTGGGCGATCAACTCCGCCTTGGTCATAAAATCTGCCTTTCTTTGAACTTGTTGTTGCATCCGCGGGTAAGGGGCCTTCGGCCACCGGTTGTAAATTTTGCCCGGCTGAGCCTGGTTGACACCAAGCTTACTGTAGATAATATACACAAACTTGGGCCTCTTGAAAAGCCCTAAAATCAAGGCCGGGCTAAAATCTTTCCGGGCCGGCCCTTGCCGGTCCGCTTTCCCCGGATGGGGTGAGCGATAATTTTCATGTGCAACAGACCCCCGGCCGGGTTGACGGGTCTGCCCGGATCAAGCCGGCCAAGCGGCCAAAACCGCCCAGCCAGGCTTCGGATTCAATTATATTCAAAACAATATCAAAGTATTATAAAAAATCCGAATTCCCGAACAACTCGGAAATCCGGCGGAGAAAAACTATGCCGATCCCGGCGGACGCCCCCCTGGCCCATGAGCACCGCCCACGGCCCCACACCCAACGCGCCCCGGCGTGACCCGGGCGGCCCGCCCGCGCGGGAGAGGCGCCGGCCGATCCCCGGCGAAAATTTGTTGGTGTATTTTAAGGTGACCGGCGCGGCCGAGTCGGCCCCGGCCAGGTCTTCAGGGCGGACGGCTCCCGGCCAGGGGTGAGAGATCAAAGGGGGGAAATCCGGTTCGGCCCCGAAGGGCGGCTCAGGATCCGGCCTCCGGCCTGATCCAGGGGCACGGCCTCTTCCTCGGCCCAGAACCGGGCCGGCTGGATGAAGAGACCCGGCGCCTCCTCCGGAGTCGGCTCCGGGGGCCCGGCCTCAAGCCCCCATAATGCGCCGGGGGTGGGTGTAAATGTTGATGTTACCCGGGCGGACGGCCCCCAGCAAGGTGACGTCCTCGGCCTCGGCCGCCTCCACCGCGGCCAGCGACGGCGACCGGGGGGCGATCAGCAGCTTCACGCCGCCGCGTATCGCCTTTTCCACCATCCGCCGGTCCAGCCGGCCGCTGAAGAAAAGAACCTTGCCGGCCGGGGCGTAAGCTTTCAGGATCATTTCCCCCAAAACCTTGTCCAGGGCGTTGTGCCTGTCCAAATCCTCCAGAAAGACCAACAGGCCGTTCTCATCGGCCAGGGCGCAACCATGGGCCGCGTCGGTTTCCTGAGCCAGGGAACTCGCTCCGTTGAAGTCCGCCTGCAGATGATGGACCGCCTCCGGACTGAGACTGATCTCCAGATCCAGGGTCGTCCGAAGCCGATCCGCCCGCTGGCGGACCAAAAGTATCCGCCGCCCGACGCGATCCACATCCAGAGAATGAATCTCCTCCCGCCGGGTCAGGAGCCCCAGGCTGAACAAATGGCCGACCGCCAGGGCCTCCAGGTCGAAGGGCAGGCAATTCAGCTCGGCCTCTTTCCGGCCGTCGCAGAACAGGGTAAAACTCTCCTCCCGCAAGAGTCGACCACGCAAGAGGGCCCGGCCGTAGGGGCCGATGCGGGTGATGGGACGAAAAACCGTTTTAGTCATGGCTATTGTACCGCTTACCTTACCAACCCGGAGCGCTCACCCCGAACGTCAAAAACCGACCCTCGGACAAAACCCGCCGCCGATCACCGCGCCGCCGACAGAACTATCGGGAAACGGTTCGGTGCACTCCGAACCCATTCCCCGGTCCCTTAAAAGTCAGAACCCGGATCACAGCCTCCCGGAGAGGCTTTCCTGGCACCGCCTTTGCGCCGTTTTCCAACTCCAGAGCGTCCTGCATTTAAACCGTCACAATACATTGAAGCAAAACGCCAAAACATCCGGGTACTTTTCGCTTGTGGCCCATGGCCCGCGGTTGAAAAACGCTCCAGGTCCGGCCGCTCCGCCCGTTGAACAATCCCCTTCCCACAGCCGAGGCGCTCGCCACGGCCACATTAACATACCGGTCCAGTATATCATGATCGAATTATAAAGACAATTAACTCAAGGTTTTGAGTTGTAACTGGCGCCATCCTTTGAAAATTAGAGGGCTGGAGAGGCCGCCGCCGTCCGGCTCAACGGCCGGCAACTGTATTTGGGGTTGATTTGCGCCCGTCGGACCGGTACACTTGGGCCAGACAAACCGAATCGCCCGACTGATGGGCATCCGAAAAACCATAAGAAGGAGCCCCCATGCTGACCGACGATAAACGACTCTATCTGGCCGTCGCCGACGGCCGGAAAATCTGCCTGGAACCGGCCATGGCCAACCGCCACGGCCTGGTGGCCGGAGCCACCGGCACGGGCAAGACCGTAACCTTACAGGGCCTGGCCGAAAGCTTCAGCAGCCTCGGGGTGCCGGTTTTCCTCACCGACGTCAAGGGCGACCTGGCCGGCCTGAGCCAAACCGGCCAGCCCCAAGGCGGCCTGGCCGCCCGGGTCGACCAGTTGGACCTGCGATCCCAAGGCTATCGGAACCGGCCCTACCCGGTCTGC
>JAVBTP010000198.1:0-9571 GCA_031556115.1 Candidatus Adiutricaceae bacterium | reverse complement strand
CTTTATGGTAGGTCTCCTGAAACAGGATGTAGGTGCCTATTCCCGCGTCGCGGAGTTTTTGATAATCCTCCACCGTGGTGGCGGCGATGTTCACGTTGACCCGGCGGATGTCCCCGTTTTTGTGCTTGAGCCCATAGATGGTCTGGATGGATTCCAGAATATATTCGATGGGGTTCATTTCGGGGTCTTCCCCGGATTCGATGGCCAGGCGCTTGTGCCCCATGTCCTGCAGGGCCTGGACCTCGCGGGCGATGTCGGCCTGGGTGAGTTTCTTGCGGGGAATATGCTTGTTGGCGGTGTGGTAGGGGCAATAGACGCAGCCGTTGATGCAGTAGTTGGACAGATACAGCGGGGCGAACATGACGATGCGGTGTCCGTAGATGTCCAGCTTGATCTGGCGGGCCAGTTCAAACATTTCCGCGTTTTTGTCCGGCAGGGCGCAGTCCAGAAGCACCGCCGCCTCACGGTGGCTGAGGCCCTGGCGTTTTCGGGCTTTTTCCAGAATGGAGTCGATGAGGGGGCGGTTGGTTTTGTTTCGCTCGGCCCAGGCCAGGGTGTCCAGCACTTCCTGATGGTCGATGAATTCCCCGGCCTTGGGGGATTTGGGATCGTACATGGTCGTTTCCTTTCTTGCGAGTCAGAAGGATCTTCCTCGTCAGGCGGATTCGAAGGCGCTCCCTGGTTGGGTTCCGATCCGGGCGGCCTGAGGTTCCGAAGAATTGTGAACCGGGGGGTCGGTCTCAAACCGGGGAGTAGGTGGCTTTGACGGTGACTCCTTCCAGCCGGCCCAGTTTGCCGGCCAGGGCGCTGATGATGTTTTGGGGCGCATCCACGGCGACGCTGATGATGTTCACGTTTTTTTTCGGATACGGAAGGCCCATCCGGCCGATGATGATCTCGGCATAATCATGAAGGACCGAGTTGAGCTTTTCCACCGCCACAGGGTTTTCCACAATGATACCGATGATGGCCACCCGGGTTTCCATACACTCTCCGAAACGCGTCGCCCGGCGCGAATAGTCACTTCTGTATCTGGAGGATGGCCAATTATGAGCGGTTTCCGGCGGCTTGTCAAGCCCCTTGCCATTAACTGGTTATTATGATAAAAATTGATTCCATTGACTATGTGGTCGGCGTGGGCGGGGTCGTCGCCCGTGAATGTGCGTGGCAAATGCGGAGGCCCAGCCCCTATGCCCTCTCGCCTGATAAAATCGGGCCTGCTCAGATCAAGGTTTTTCCGCTGGCGTTGGCTGCGTTTCATGCGCCGGGCCCGGCTGCAATACCTGACCGTTTTGCGGGCCGACGGCACCCCCCACCGGGTGGCCCTGGGGGTGGCCTTGGGCACCATCGCGGGTTTTTTGCCAATAGTTCCTTTTCAGACCGTGACCTCTCTGGCTCTCTGTTTCATTTTTCGCGGCAGTTTTGTGGCCTCCATCCCGACCATCCAGATCACCAACCCCCTGACCATCCCGCCCTTCTATTATCTTTTTTATAAGCTGGGCCAGTCGCTGAGCCAGTACGGCCACAGCCAGGACCTGCCGCCCGTCCGTGAACTCATGAGCCTCGACCTGGCGGTCCTGTGGGCTCGTTTCAGTGACGTTTTTCTGGCCATGATGGTCGGCGGTCTGTTTCTGGCCGCCGTTTTCGCCCCGTTGTTCTATCTCCTGACCCGGCGCTATCTGTTCCGTCTGCGTCGCCGGGCGTATTCCCGGCTAAAATGCGTCCGCCTTAAAATGCCGGCCGTTGAAAACGGAGAGGCGTAGGCTCCATTCTCAGGTGTTTGGAGTTTTTGCGCAAAATACCCGAAACGCGTATGGTGCGCGTTTCGGGTTTTTTAGGGTGTTCGGCTAAAGCCGAACGCCAAGGAGCGGGGCTCAGTCCTTCTTCGCGGCCGGCTTTTTGGCGGCCGGCTTTTTGGCGGCGGGCTTGGCGGCCGCTTTGGCGGCGGGCTTGGCGACCGTTTTGGCGGCGGGCTTGGCGGCCGCTTTGGCGGCGGGCTTGGCGGCCGCTTTGGCCGCGGGCTTGGCGGCCGCTTTGGCGGCGGGCTTGGCGGCCGCTTTGGCGGCGGGCTTGGCGGCCGCTTTGGCCGCCGGTTTGGCCGCGGGTTTAACCGCCGTCTTCTTGGTCGCGGCGGTGGTGGTCTTGGCGGCGGGCTTGGTCGCCGCTTTCTTGGCTGCCGGTTTGGTTTCGGCCGGTTTGGTCGCCTGTTTCGTCATGTTCTTTTTCACCTCTGGTTTAGTCGCGGCCTTCTTGGCGGCGGTAGGTTTAAGCGCGGCCTGGCGGTCGGCCACCGCCTGCTGGGCGGCGGCCAAGCGGGCCAGGGGCACCCGGAAAGGCGAGCATGAAACGTAATTCATGCCCACCTGACAGCAGAATTTCACCGTGGCCGGGTCGCCGCCGTGCTCCCCGCAGATGCCGATCTTCAGATCGCGGGTGACCGAGCGGCCTTTTTCAATACCCGTTTTGACCAAAAAGCCCACGCCGTCGGCGTCGATCGTCACGAAGGGGTCTTTTTCCCAAATGCCCTCGGCCAAATAGTCGGGCAGGAACTTGCCTGAGTCGTCCCGGCTGAGGCCAAAGGTGGTTTGGGTCAGGTCATTGGTGCCGAAGGAGAAGAACTCGGCCCCGGCGGCGGCGATGCGGTCAGCCACCAAAGAGGCCCGGGGGAGCTCGATCATGGTGCCCACCAGGTACTTGACGCGGGTCTTGGTCTCGGCCATGACTTCCTTGGCCACCCGGTCCACCACTTCCTTCTGGAGAATAAATTCTTTTTCGTGACCCACCAGAGGGATCATGATTTCAGGCAGGACTTTGACTTTTTCCGCCGTGGCGCGAACCGCGGCTTCGAAAATGGCCCGGGCCTGCATAGCCGTGATTTCGGGAAAAACGATGCCCAGCCGGCAGCCGCGATGGCCCAGCATGGGGTTCTGTTCTTTGAGGGCCTCGATTTTGGCTTTGATGGAAGCCGCGCTCTGGCCCGTGTCGGCGGACAGGGCGCCGATCTCTTCGTCGGTGTGGGGCAAAAATTCGTGGAGCGGCGGGTCGAGGGTGCGGATGGTCACCGGCAGCCCGTCCATGGCCTTGAAGATGCCGTAAAAGTCCTCGCGCTGCATCGGCAGGAGCTTGGCCAGGGCCCTTTGGCGCCCTTCGGCGTCTTCGGCCAGGATCATTTCCCGCATGCTGGTGATGCGGTCACCTTCGAAGAACATGTGCTCGGTGCGGCACAGGCCGATGCCCTCGGCCCCCAGGCCGCGGGCCACCTGAGAATCGTGGGGGGTGTCGGCGTTGGTGCGCACGTTGATTTTTTTCAGGTTGTTGACCCACTTCATGAGGGTGGAGAATTCACCGGTCAGGCCGGCCGGCTTGGTGGCCAGCCGCCCCTTGATGATTTCACCTTTCGAGCCGTCAAGGGAGATCCAGTCGCCTTCATTGACGGTGTAGCCGCTCTTGGTGGTGAAGCATTTCTTTTCATAGCTGACGGTGATGTCGTTGGCGCCGGCCACGCAGGTCTTGCCCATGCCCCGGGCCACCACCGCGGCGTGGCTGGTCATGCCGCCCCGGGCGGTGAGGATGCCCTGGGCCTTGTGCATGCCGTTGATGTCTTCCGGGCTGGTTTCCAGCCGCACCAGGATGGCGGGCTGGCCCGCTTCGGCCCAGGCCACCGCGTCGGTGGCGGTGAAGACCGCCCGGCCCACCGCCGCGCCCGGGGAGGCCGGCAGGCCCTTGGCCATGATCTCGCGCGCCGCCTTGGGATCGAAGGAGGGCAGAAGCAGCTGGGTCAGTTGTTCGGGGTCGATGCGGGTGACGGCCGTGGCCTCGTCGATGAGTTTTTCCCTGACCAGGTCGGTGGCGATTTTCACCGCGGCCTGGGCGGTGCGTTTGCCGTTGCGGCACTGGAGCATCCAGAGCTTGCCCTCCTGGATGGTGAACTCGATGTCCTGCATGTCCTGGTAATGCTTTTCCAGAGTCAGCCGGACCTTGTCCAGTTCTTTGTAGGCCGAGGGCATTTCGTCGGCCAGGGTGGTGACGCTGCCGGCCGGAAGCGGCTTGGCCCGGTTGATGGGATTGGGGGTGCGGATGCCGGCCACCACGTCTTCACCCTGGGCGTTGGCCAGGTATTCGCCATAAAAATAATTCTCACCGGTGGAAGGGTCGCGGGAAAACGCCACGCCCGTGGCCGAGGTGTTGCCCATGTTGCCAAAAACCATGGCCTGGACGTTGACCGCCGTGCCCCAGTCATCCGGCAGGCTGTGGATCTGGCGATAGGACACGGCCCGAGGGATCATCCACGACGAGAAGACCGCCCCGATGGCGCCCCACATCTGATCCCGGGGGTCCTCGGGAAAAGGCACGCCCAGGGTCTTTTTGATGAGGGCCTTGAATTCCCCCACCAGCCATTTGAGATCCTCGGCGGTCATGTCGGTGTCGGCGGCGTAGCCGTTTTCAGCTTTCAAATGGCCGATGAGTTCATCAAAGGGATCTTCGGCCAGTTCGGTGGCCGCCTTGACCCCCATGACCACGTCGCCGTACATGGCCACGAAGCGGCGGTAGGAGTCATAGGCGAAGCGGGGGTTGCCGGTCTTGGCGATCAGACCCTCCACCGTGGAATCGTTGAGGCCGATGTTCAGGACCGTGTCCATCATCCCCGGCATCGACACCCGGGCACCGGAGCGGCAGGAGACCAGAAGGGGATTGGCGCTGTCGCCGAAGGTGGCCCCCATAGTGGTTTCCACGTGCTTGAGCGCGGCCTCCACGTCCTTTTGCAGCCCTGCGGGATACTTCTTGTTGTTCTGGTAATAGGCGGTGCAGACTTCCGTGGTGATGGTAAAACCGGCCGGCACCGGCAGCCCGATCCGGGCCATTTCAGCCAGGTTGGCCCCCTTGCCGCCCAACAGGTTCTTCATGGCGCTGTTGCCGTCGGTCTTCTTGCCGCCAAACAGATAAACGAGTTTTGATGCTGCCATTGTACCCCCCAAATTTCGCCACGCGGGCTAAAGGTGTATGGGCCGCGCCGGGCGGCCTGGTCTCTGCAAAATTGGCCACAGTGAGGATGAACCTCAGCAAACCATTGGTATTCAGTTACTTGTGAAATCCTGGTTATTGTGTGCCGGTCCGGTCCGGTTGCCGCTTTGTGTTTGGGACTGAAAAATTCGAAAAGGTTCCTTTACTTATACCACATTCCAGGTCTGATTAACAATATCAATACACCATTTTTCAGGCGTGATGAAGAATATTTTTTTCCTTCCCCTCGGGCGCGAACCGGCCAGGAACAAAAAGAAGGGGGCCGAAGCCCCCTTGGAGCGTTTTACAATTTATCCGTCTTCAATAAATTGTAAAACGCGCGAACATCCGGGCGCTTTTCATTTCATGCTCATGTCCTTTAAATGGAAAAGCGCTCTAGCGATACGGCGGCCGCGGGCGGTCGTCATCAGACCAGCCCTTGGGCCAGCATGGCTTCAGCCACTTTGATGAAGCCGGCCGCGTTGGCTCCCAGCACGTAATCCCTGGGGCGGCCGTAGCGGGCGGCCGTGTCGAGGCAGGTTGTGTGAATGGAGACCATGATGTTCCTCAGCCTCAAGTCGACCTCTTCAGGGGTCCAGAGATAGCGCATGGAATTCTGGCTCATCTCCAAACCGCTGGTGGTCACGCCTCCGGCGTTGGCGGCCTTGCCCGGGGCATAGAGGATTTTGGCTTCCTGGAAAATGCTCACCCCGGCCAGGGCGGTGCTCATGTTGGAACCCTCGGAAACCAGCCAGACGCCGTTGTCCACCAGGTTCTGGGCGTCGGCCGCGCTGATTTCGTTTTGGGTGGCCGAGGGGAAGGCGCAGTCGGCTTTGTGGTTCCATTGGATCCCGGCCCCTTTGGACTGAAGGGTGAAGGGGGTGTAGACCACACCGGGAAAGGCGTCGGCCATTTCCTTGATGCGGCCGCGCCTTTTGTTTTTGAGGTCTTTGAGGTGGATCAGCATTTTTTCGGTAAAGCCGTCGGGAACGAAGATATAGCCGGAGGAGTCGGAGGCGCTGACCGGCTTGGCCCCCAACTGGAGGAGCTTGTCGAGGGTGAACTGGGCCACGTTGCCGCTGCCCGAGACCAGACAGATCGCGCCGGCCAGGGTGCGCCCGGCGGCCTTGGCCATTTCCTCGGCAAAATAGACGTTGCCGTAGCCGGTGGCCTCGGGGCGAATGTAGCTGCCGCCATAGCTCAGGCCCTTGCCGGTCAGGACGCCGGTGAATTCGTTCTTCACCTTCTTATACATCCCGAACATGTAGCCGATCTCCCGGCCGCCCACGCCCACGTCTCCGGCCGGGACGTCGGTGTCGGGCCCGATGTGACGGAACATCTCCAGCATGAAGCTCTGGCAAAAACGCATCACTTCGCCTTCGCTCTTGCCTTTGGGGTCGAAATCCGATCCGCCCTTGCCGCCGCCCATCGGGAGCGTGGTCAGGGCATTTTTAAAGGTCTGTTCAAAGGCCAGAAATTTCATGATCGACAGATTGACCGAGGGGTGGAAACGGCAGCCGCCCTTATACGGGCCGATGGCCGAGCTCCACTGAACGCGGAACCCGCGGTTGACCTGAAACTCGCCCTGGTCGTCCTGCCAGGGCACCCGAAAGATGATCGCCCGTTCCGGCTCCAACAGGCGCTCGAAAATTTTGGCTCGGCGATACGCCGGCTCCTGGTCCAGGACCACCTTGAGCGATCCATAAACCTCCGTCACGCTCTGCAGGAATTCCGGCTCATGGGGGTCGCGGTTTTTGACGAAATGCAAATCATCGGACATCGAATACTCTCTCCTTGTTCCATGAAGGTTTGGCCCGGCCGGGGCCGGTCGGTCCTCCGGCCGAAGCGGCCGCCGGTCGCGGCCGGTTGGGGATCGTCACCGTCCAAGTCTGACGGCGGCCCGCCAGGGTTGGGCGTGCCTCTTTTCATAATCGCTGATTTTCTCTTCCCTTTTCAGGGTCAGACTGATGTCGTCCCAACCGTTCAAGAGCAGTTCCTTGCGAAAGGGGTCGATGTCGAATCGGGCGGCAAAGCCCTGCGGGCCGGTGACCGTCTGGGCCGTCAGATCGATATCCAGGGCATAGCCTGGATTCCCCTCGATCAGGGTGATCAGGCGGGCGGTTTCCGGCGCGGGCAGTTCGATCAGCAGAAGGCCGTTCTTAAAGCTGTTGTTTTTAAATATGTCGCCGAAGGAGGGGCTGATGATGGCCCGAAAACCGTAATCCATCAACGCCCAGGGGGCGTGTTCGCGGCTGGAGCCGCAGCCGAAATTTTCCCGGCTGACCAGAATTCCGGCGCCCTGATAGCGGGATTGGTTCAGGGGGCAGTCCGGATCTTTCGAGCCGTCCGGCCGGAAGCGCAGGTCATTGAAGACAAAGCGGCCGAACCCGGCGCGTTCGATGCGTTTGAGAAACTGTTTGGGGATGATCAGGTCGGTATCCACATTGGGGCGATCCAGAACGGCGGCCACGGTGCTCAGAGTGGTGAATTTTTCCATGGTCAGCTTCCTTAAAAATCACGGGGATCGGTCAGGCGGCCCCGGATGGCCGAAGCGGCGGCCATGGCCGGGCTGACCAGATGGGTGCGGGAGTCGCGGCCCTGGCGGCCTTCGAAATTGCGATTGGACGTGCTGGCGCACCGCTGGCCGGGGGGCACCAGGTCGGTGTTCATCCCCAGGCACATCGAGCAGCCAGGGTTCCGCCACAGGCAGCCGGCCTCTTTAAAAATCGCGGCCAGCCCTTCGGCCTCGGCCTGGGCCTTGACCGGGCCGGACCCGGGCACCACCAGGGCGGTGACCCCGCTGGCCACCTTGCGGCCCTTCAGGACGGCCGCGGCCTGGCGCAGATCCTCCAGCCGGCCGTTGGTGCAGGAGCCGATGAAGACGTAGTCCACCGGGATATCGGTCATCCTGGTGCCCGGTTCCAGATTCTGGTAATTAAGGGCTTTCTCGGCGGCCAGGCGGCTGTCGGGGTGGGCGAAGTCAAAGGGGTTGGGTACCCGGCCGTTGATTTCCACACTCTGGGCCGGGTTGGTGCCCCAGGTCACCCGGGGGAGCACCTCGCGGGCCTCCACCGTCACGGTCTTGTCAAAGCGGTGGCCGGGGTCGGTGAAAAGCGCCCGCCACCATCGGCCAGCCTCGTCGAAGTCTGGGCCCCGGGGCGCCAGAGGCCTTCCTTCAATATAATTGATGGTGGTCTCATCGGGAGCGATGAGGCCCATTTTGGCGCCGCACTCGATGGCCATGTTCGACAGGGTCAGGCGGCTTTCCATGGACAGGGCCCGGACCCCCTCCCCCCGATATTCGATGGCGTATCCCGTGCCGCCGGCGACGCCCGTCAGGTTGATCAGGTGGAGGATCAGGTCCTTGGCCGAGACGCCGGCGGGCAGGACCCCCCGGACCTCCACGGCCATTTCCCTGGGCTTGGTCTGGTAAATGGTCTGGGTGGCCAGAACGTGTTCCACCTCGCTGGTGCCGATGCCGAAGGCCACCGCCCCGAAGGCGCCGTGGGTGGCGGTGTGGCTGTCGCCGCAGACCACGGTGTTCCCGGGCAGCACTATGCCCTGTTCGGGCATGGTGACGTGGATGACGCCCTGGCGGGGGTCGGCGGCTCCGAAGAAGGTTTTGATGCCGAACTCGGCCTGGTTCCTCTCGAGCGCGGCCAGTTGAGCCTCGGCCACCTCGTCCGCCAGCGGGCGGGTGTAGTCGTCGGTGGGCACGACGTGGTCGATGACCCCAAAGGTCAGATCCGGCCGTCGCACCCGGCGGCCGGCGGCGCGCAGGCTTTCGAAGGCCTGCGGGGTGGTGACCTCGTGGATCAGGTGGCGGTCGATGAAAAGCAGGTCCGGTTCACCGGGCGAGCGGTCCACCAGGTGGGCTTCCCACACTTTGTCGAGCAAGCTGGCCATTGACGATGCCTCCAGGCAATGAAATTCGAAAGACATAAAAAAAACCAGGCTGGTCAGCCTGGCCCGGCGGAAAGGACTGAGGCGCGATCAGACGGCGAGAGCCGTCTTGGTCTTTGGAAATCCCGCATGGGTCCCCCGAGCCGTTTCTTCGCCGGAATGTTGAATTATAACAGCCGTTCAAGGCGCTTGTCAACGGCAAGATACGGGGGTGAGCAATTTTTAATTATGGATTTATTGGCGTAACGGGGCCTGGCCGCGGCCGGGCCAAAAGGGCGGTTTTGGCCCGGCCGCCACCTCCTGGCCCTCCCCACCGGTCGCTTCGCTCCGTCGTCCTCTTCGGGGACCGCTGTTTTCAGTGGTTTGGGCCATAATTGGAACCGCTGTTGAAAAGCGTTCCATCTTGACGGAGGATTGGAAACCGGTATCGGCTTTGAGGGGGGTCAGGCTTTGAGGTTGACGATGGTTCCCAGCATGGCGTCCGCGGTCCGCACGGTTTTGGCGTTGGCCTGATAGGAACGGGAGGTGACGATGAGGCTGACCATCCCGGTGGCCACATCGGTGGTGGAGCCTTCGGCAAAGCCGGCGGGCCCGGCCGGATTTTGGCCTTCCAGGGCCGGCAGCCCCGGACCATACGGCACCAGCGGCCCTTGGACGTCCAACTCCC
>JAVBTP010000041.1:0-3585 GCA_031556115.1 Candidatus Adiutricaceae bacterium | reverse complement strand
CGGGCCACGGGGGCGGGCTGGGAAGCCGGCGCGGGCCGGGCCACGGGGGCGGGCTGAGCCACGGGCGCGGGCCGGGCCACGGGCGCGGGCCGGGAAGCCGGCGCTTCGGGCGCCTCGCCCACATAGCCGCCCCGATAGCCGCCCACGGCCTCCTGACCGGCCCGGCTGGGACGGCGATCGTCAGAGGATCCGTTGCCGCTGAAAAAGCCGCCGTCGTCATCGCTCCCCACCGGCAGTTCTTCGGCGCCCTCGAAATCATCCCGTAAAAAGGCGTCCTCCCCGCTGTCGGAGGCAATGGCCTCCGACAAACCCGTGCCCACGGTGCCCGCCTTGTAGCAGATGCCAAAAGCGCCGCCGGGGACCAACTCGGCCTCGGGGGGCACGGTGAAGTCCCGCACCGGCTTGTCTTTGAGGAATTGCCGCATGTAATAGAGAAAGATAGGCCCGGCCACCCGGCCGCCCACCTCGCCCACGGCGCGGGGCCGCTGCTGGTCGGTGCCCACCCAGACGGCGGTGGTCAGTTCCGGCGTGAAGCCGATGAACCAGGCGTCGGAAGCGTCGTTGGTGGTGCCGGTCTTGCCGCCCACCGGCCGGCCCAGGGGCTTGACCACGGTGCCGGTGCCCTGTTCCACCACCCCCCGCAGCATCCAGGTCACGGCGCAGGCCGAGCCGGGATTCACCGCCGGGATTCTTTGCGGTTCAAAGGTTTCGATGACATTGCCGTAGCGATCCTCCACCCGGGTGATGTATCGCGGCGCCACCCGGGTACCCATATTGGGGAAAGTGGAATAGGCGGTGACCAGCTCCGGCAGGTGAAGGCCGTGGGCGCCCAGGGCCACGGTGAGGCTGTGGGGTAGTTTTTCTTCGATGCCCATGGCCGCCGCCGTCTGGTCCAGGGCGTCATAGCCGATGCGGTCCAGGAGTTTTACCGAAATCGTGTTGCGGGAGCCCACCAGGGCGCTGTACAGGCTCATGGGGCCCTTGAATTTCAAGTCGGAGTTCACCGGCTTCCAGCGTTTGCCGCTGCCGACGTCGTCGAGGACAAAGGGGGCGTCGTTCATGATGGAGCCCGGCGTGAAGCCGTGGTCCATGGCCGCCGTATACAAAATGGGCTTGAATGACGACCCCGGCTGGCGCTGGCTCTGGATGGCCCGGTTGAATTGGCTTTCGTTGAAATCGCGGCCGCCCACCATGGCTTTGATGTCGCCGTTGGTGTTGTCCATGCTCAGGAGGGCCGACTGGACGTCGGTGCGGCGTTCCAGGGCCATTTCCCGAACCTCGGCCGAGTCGCCGGCCACCATGGCCGCCAGGTCGGCCGGCCCGGCCGCCTCCTGGGCCGCTCCTCCCCCTTCCACCAGGCGCACCCAGACCACGTCGCCCCGGCTGAACTGTTCGGCCACGCCTTTCTTCAGGGCCCAGGCCAGGTTCTTCTTGGCGATATGCCCGCGATAGGAACCCACCCGAACGCTCAGGGCGCTGTTTTTCTTATCCACTTCCATGACCACGGCCTGATAGAGGCGGTTTTCCACCAGCCCCTCGGCCGGCAGATCCCGGTCGGCCTGGGCCAGAAAACCCGCGATTTGCTCTTCCAGGTCCAGATGCTGTTCCGGCCCCCTGTAACCCCGCCGCCGGGCGTATTCCCACAGGCCTTTGGCCACGGCTTCGTCGGCGTCGCGCTGGGCCTCGATATTGACCGTGGTGAAGACCCGCCAGCCGTCGTTGTAGAGGCTTTCGGCCCCGATTTTTTCTTCCATGATCCGGCGGACATGCTCGGCGAAATAGGGGGCCACGGTGAGGTTGGGATTGGGCCACTCGTCGCGGATATTGAGCACCTCGGCCCGGGCCGCCTCGGCCTGTTCGGGGGTGATGAAACCCACTTCCAGCATCCGGCGGATACCGTGTTCCTGCCGGTCACGGGCCTGCTTGGGGTCGGAGACGGGGTTGCGGCTGGGGGATTGGGTGATGCCGGCCAGCATGGCCGCCTCGGCGATGGAAAGGTTTTTGGCCGGCTTGTCAAAGTAGGTCCGGGCCGCGGCCTCCACCCCGTAGGCCCCCCGGCCCAGGTAGATCTGGTTGAGATAGAGGTATAAAATTTCCTCTTTGGTGAGGTTGCCCTCGATGCGCAGGGCCAGGATCATTTCCTTGATCTTGCGGGAATAACTGCGTTCGGGGGTCAGGAGAAAGGACTTGACCACCTGTTGGGTGATGGTCGAGCCGCCCTGGCTGGTGCCGCCGCTTTCAAAGTTGGCCAGGGCCGCCCGAATGATGGCCTTGGGGTTGATGCCCCGGTGCTGGTAGAAGGCGGCGTCCTCCACCGCCAAAAAGGCGTTTTGGACCATGGGGGGGATTTCGGATATGGGCACCACGAAACGCCGCTCGTGATAATACTCGCCCACCACCCGGCCGTCATCCGAGAAAAAATAGGTCACGGTGGGGGGATTGTATTCCTTGAGCCCGGCCGTGGACGGCAGATCCTGTGAAAAATAGGCATAGGCCCCGAATATGAAGACCAGACCGGCCATCCCCAGGCTCACGGCCAGCCAGAACAGGCCGAACAGGAAGCGGCGGTAGCTCCCCCCGCCGCCCTTGGCTTGAGGGGGCCTGGGGCGCCGCCGGGGCGGATTCTCCTCCGCCGGGGAGGCTTCGTCGGCGTCATTGGCCTTGGCGGGCCGGCGGCGGGGTTTGGCGGGACGTTTTTTCACGGTTCTGGGGGGGGCGTCCTCGCCCCAGGCGGCCGGCCCGGCCAGATCGAAATCCAGATCGGGTTCTTCGGTTTGGGGCCGGGGGCGCCGGTTTATCTTTATCTCACTCATGTCTTTTGTTTATCCGTCCAAAATATTTCAGGCGCGGCGGGTGGCCCGGCCACGGGTGGAAGCCGCGATAACGGATAGAGTCTATTATGAATGGACTCGATTGTAAAATGGAATTTTTGTGGAGTCGGCGGGTTTCGCCCCCAAAGGGTTGGCCGGGCGGTCATTATAAAAATGATTATTACTCCGGCGACAAAATAAGTCGTACCCGTGATTTCGCCAAAGCCCGAAATCACTGGACTTCCGCCGCCGATAACCGACTTCGCCAACTGCCGGGTTAATAAAATGGCCGGGCCGCGCCGGCCTCAGGCCGCCTGATACCCCTCCCCGGTGATGGCGGCCTTGATTTGGTCCACCGTGATTTGAGCGGGGTCATATTCCACGGTGGCCGTCTTTTTCTCCAGGCTGACCGCGACCTCGCCCACGCCGGCCAGGGCTTTCACCGCCTTGGTGACGGCGTTCACACAGTGCCCGCACGACATGCCGTTGACGTTGAGAGTGGTTTTTTCCATGGGAACCTCCTATGTATCTGTTTACGCGATGGCCGCCGGATCAAGCGGCGGCTTGGAAAAATTACCGGCCTGAAGAAAGCGGAGCCTAAAAGCTCGAAGGGCGGAACAGCTTCAACCGCAAGGCGTTGCTGACCACGGACACCGAACTGAGGCTCATGGCCGCGGCCGCCAGCATGGGGTTGAGCAGGGGGCCGCCAAAGAGGTGCAGGAGCCCGGCCGCCACAGGGATGCCGGCCGTGTTGTAGGCAAAGGCCCAAAAGAGG
>JAVBTP010000156.1:0-4494 GCA_031556115.1 Candidatus Adiutricaceae bacterium | reverse complement strand
CAGCGTCCCCCGGGCCAAGACCGCGTTCACGCGCTTGGCCATGGGGCGCTGGCCGGCCGGAAGACTCGTTCCAATCCTATTGCCGGGTTGTCCGCACAAAAGAATTGAAATGCAATGCTCCACCTGATCTGAAGCCGGAATCAGATTTCCACGTCCACGCCGATATCCATGGTTTTGAGTTTTTCCTGAATCAGGCGCACGGTCATGATGTCGTGCATGGCGATGCCCATCAGGACGGCCCCGCGCAGACCCTTCTTGACCGCGGCCTTTTGGCCGGAGCAGATTTCGGACATGTCGGCATACACGTCCTTCTCCCGGGGGTACGCCTGGAAATAGGTGCCCCAGGACTGGGTCATGAGATACTGGTTGCGGTTGTCACAGACAAAAGTCCCCTCCAGCATGATGTCGGGACAGTAGGCGGCGTCATAGTCGGAAGCGATGGCCAGGACGTCCGTTTTCAGCCATTCCTTCTTGATGATGGGCTTGGGTTTTTCCGGAGTGGGGATGGAGGTGGCCACCACGTCGGCGCCCCGGACGCACTCTTCCGCGGTGGCGCACGGTATGATTTTGACCCGGCCGCCCAGGTGGGGGCCCACTTCTTTTTCGAAACGCTCCACCTGGCTCGGCACCAGGTCGTATACCTTCATTTCTTTAAGGTTCGGCAGGCCCGCGCCCAGGGCGATGCCCGTGGCCTGGCCCTGAACCCCCGAGCCGACAATGGCCGCGGCTTCGGCCTGGTCATCGGCCAGGAACCGGGCGCAGACCCCGGCGGCGGCCCCGGTCCGCCAGGCGGTGACCCAGGCCGAGTCCATAATCATCTCCACCTGGCCGGTCTCAGGGTCGTTGACCACGATAATGCCGTTGATGAGCGGCAGTTTCTTGTCAAAGTTGGACGGGTAGCCGGCCGCCCACTTGATCAGGGCGGTGTCCAGTGTTCTGGCATGGCAGGGCATGGCGTGGATATAGCAATCCTTGCGCGGATGGATGCCGATCTTGGCCGGCAGTTCCACGGTCTCGGTGGCCATGATCTTCCAGCCTTCCACCAGGCCGTCCATGATGTCCTTCAGGCCGACGCCCAAGGAGGCCACCTGGGCCTGGGACAGAATTTTGACTTTCATACGTATCTCCTTCGTGATGTGGGCCGGTTTGTACCGGTGAATGCCGACCGGGCGAAGCCGGTTCGGGGATCAATGCCGGATATCTCTGTTTCGTGAAACATCCCGCGAAAACATAGCGCGGCCGAGGTTCTCGAGCCCGCTTCCAGGGCCGCCGCGCCCCGGTCGCGTCAATATCCCAAAAGCAGTCCGGGCAGGAACAGGGCCACCTCGGGCACCAGGGTGGTGAGGGCCAGAACCGGGATCCACCCGAAGATGATCAAAATCAGGGTGGGCTTCAGCGACTCGCTGATGTTCGCCCCGTTGAGGCTGCCGCTGAGGTAGAGGAGCGGCGCGCAGGGCGGGGTGACGTTGCCCATGCCCAGGTTCACCACCACCACGGCCGAGAAGTGGACGGGGTCGACCCCGATCTGCTGGGCGATGGGCACCAGGATGGGCGTACAGAGCATGACCGCGCTGACGTCGTCCATGAGCATGCCGATGATGACCATGAATATGTTGAGTATCAAAAGGATACCGAGTTTGCTGTCGGTTACCTGGCCCATGACCCGCAGGATCTCGCCGGGGAGATCCTCCGAAATATACAGACGGCTCAAAATCATCACCGCATACAGCATGAACATGACCACGCCCGTGGTCAGGCCCGAACTGAGCACTGAGTCTTTGAAGCTTTCCCAGGTCAGGCCTTTGTAGATCAGAAAACCCACGGGAATGGCGTAGAGGACCGAGAGCCCGGCCGCTTCGGTGGGCGTGAAGATGCCGCTGTAGATGCCCCCCAAAATCATGAACGGCATAAAGAGGGCCGGCAGGGCTTTTCTGGTGCGCACCGCCAGTTCGACTTTTTTTTCCGCCATCGACATGCCCGGGGGCACCACCAAGGTGGCGCAGTTGCGCAGCATGATGCAGTTGATGAGTGAAAAAAGAAAAGTCAACAGCACCCCGGGGATTACCGTGGCCAGAAAACAGGCCAGGACCGACTGGCCGGCGGCCCAGGCGTAGAGGATCATCAGGGAACTGGGGGGGATGAGAATGCCTAAGACGGCCGCGTTGGCCATGAGCGCCGCCGTGTGCCCCAACGGATAGCCGTTTTTCTTCAATTGAGGGAAGAGGATGCCGCCGATGCAGGACAGGGTGGCCATGCTGCTGCCGGTGATGGAGCCGAACACCGCGCAGGAGATCACCGCCACCGCGCCCAGGCCTCCCTTGAGGCGGCCCACGAACAGCTCCACCAGGCCCACCAGCTGCCCCCCGATCCGGCCCCGCTCCATGATGCCGCCGGCCAGGATGAACAGAGGAATGGACAGGAGCACCACCGTGCTGATTTTGCTGTAGCCGTAGGGCAGAAGAAAACTCGGATCATAGCCGCCCATGACGATGATCAGGAGCGTGGAGGCGAAGAAGGCCAGGGGCACCGGCACCCCCAGGACCAAAACCACGATAACCAGAAGAAAAGCCCCGATGACCATCAGCGAACGCTTCCTTTCCCGTCGGAATCCCCAGCCCGGGCCGCGCCGGCGAAGGCCAGCCGGCACTCTTTAAGACGCTTTATGAACCAAATCAAGAAATAGTAGCTCATCAAAACCATGCACAGGGCGATGAAGCCCTGGGTCAGCCACAGGGGGATGCGCCAAACCTGGGTGGCCCCCTGGGTGGCCCACTGCCAGGTGAACATCTTGACCCCCAACCAACTGAAGACGAGGGACAAGGCCAGAGTGAGGAAGGCGGTGAAGGCGACGATGACGCTCCTGGGCTTCGGCGCCGCGACGTAGTTTCGCAGAATATCGGCGCAGATATGCTGGTCCCGGTTGGCGCCGTACGCCGCGCCGGCGAAATAGAGAACGAAGGAAAACAACAGAATGAATTCGTCCACTCCGTAGAGATCTATTTTGAAAACATACCGCATGGCCGCGGCGCCGCTGACCAAGACGGCCACGAGAATATTGGAGACGATAATCAAAAACTTCAAAGTTTTGACCACCGGGCCCGAATTGTCGGCCGCCGTTTCATCGGCCTGGCAGACGCAAGTGGCCGCCGAAGTTTCACCTGGAGTATTGAGTTGGTCCTCGCTGGTCATAGGGATTTCCTTTTCAGCCCCCGGCGGCCTGGCGCCGGACTAAAAAACAATAAATATTGTTTTTTAGTCATTTCATCGTAAAAATCAGGTGCCTAACTTTTACTTTTACGGCCGGACGCTGGAGTCGGCCGCCGGGGTCCTCAATGCGGTCCGGGGCGGGTTATTTATATTCCGCCATCAGCCCACCGTAGATTTCATCGCCGAACTGGGCCTTCATCTTGGGCCACACGGTGGCGCGGACATGGGCGCCAATTTTGGCTAACTCCTCGTCAGTGAAGGAGACCACGGTCAGACCGCCGTCTTTCAGCTTTTGGGCATAGTCCTTTTCGCTCTGTTCGGCCTCGTCGATGCTCTGCTGCTGGAACTTGGCGATGCTTTCGAGAATAAGCTTCTGATCCTCGGGGGGCATGCCGTCGAACAGCTTCTTGTTCACGACCCACTGGTTGCATTCGACGTAGTTGTTGTACTGGTAGTAATACTTGGCCACGTCGCGGAACGTCAGGTAGGTCAGCGCGATGGGGCCGACCTCATAGGCGTCGACAATGCCGGTCTGGAGAGCCGTGTAGACTTCCGCGTACGGCAGCGACATGGTCTGGAATCCCATGGCCATCACCCCGTCCTTGATGGCGTCGATGGGCGCGCACCGCAGGAGGAAACCCTTGGGCACGGTGGGATCGGCCGGGCTCTTGGCTTCCTTGGTGCTGCCCACGCCGGCCATGCCCTCGACGCTGAAGCCCAGGAGCTTGACGCCCAGCTTGGCGTGCAGTTGGTCCATGGTCCGGTAAATGAAGCCGTCTTGAGAGAAGCGCTTGCCCAGGTCGGCGAAGGTCTCGGCCAGGTACGGCATGAAGGTCAGTTCCAGGCGCTTGTCGAACTGGCTGGGGATGGTGATCTGGGCCATGTCGATGCTGCCGCGCATGATTTCCTCGTACACCTGGGTGTAGTCACCCAGTTGGTTGGCGGGGAAAACCTTCAGTTCGTAACGGCCGCCGGTGCCTTCGTCAATGATTTTTTTCAAGTCGTACATCTGCTTGGTGGCGGGATAGTCCGGCGGGTTCATGCCCGCGATTCTCAGGACTTTCTTTTTCTGGGCCATCACGTCGATCGGCGAGGCCAGCGACAGGGCCAGGGTCAAGGCCAGGGCCAGGGTGGTCAAAAAGAAAAATTGGCACGTTCTCATGGGCGCATTCCTTTCCTGAATAATAATGAAACAAGTGGTCGCCATCATGCTGGAAAAGCCTCATAACCTCTGGTGGGCACACCTCCTTGCCGGTTTGGTGCCAGCGGGCCGGTTCCCTGTTCTCT
>JAVBTP010000166.1:0-2826 GCA_031556115.1 Candidatus Adiutricaceae bacterium | reverse complement strand
TTTCCGTTGTCAGGCCGTCACCTCCGGCCGGCGGCGGCCGGGGGCCCTGAAGTCTCCCTCGCCGGCCTGGAAGCACCGCCCAGGCCGGTCGGCGCTGTGGAGGGCACGCCACCTCCACGGCTTTCACGCCTGAGTGAACGTTTAGAAAATTTCAATAAATCGAGATGCCAATGAAAGCGGATTTGCCTATCGGGGTGTTTGATTCCGGAGTCGGCGGGCTCACCGTGCTGCGCGCCATTAAGGCCCGACTGCCGCGTGAAAACCTGCTTTATCTAGGCGACACCGCGCGGCTTCCTTACGGCACCAAAAGCCGCGATACCGTCAGCCGCTATGCGGCGCAGGCTTCATCGAAGTTGCTGGAACGGCGGGTAAAGCTTCTGGTCGTGGCCTGCAACACCGCAACCGCCGCCGCCTTGGAGGATTTGCAAAAACTCTGGCCCGATCTTCCGATAATCGGGGTGGTGGAGCCTGGGGCCAAAGCCGCCTGCGCCGCCAGCCAAAGCGGGCGGATAGCCGTGATCGGCACGGAATCAACCATTCGCGGGCAGGCTTACCATAAGGCCATTCATAAAATTAATCCGCAAGCCGAGGTCAACGCTCAGGCCTGCTCTTTGTTCGTCTCTCTGGCCGAAGAGGGCTGGCTTGACGGACCCATTGTGGAAGCGGTCGCCCGGCGCTACCTCGGCCCCCTGTTTTCCACGGAGGCCACCCCGGATTGTCTGGTCCTGGGATGTACGCACTTTCCGGCCCTGGCCGGGGCTATCCGCCGGGTGCTTGGTGGCGGGGTACGTATCGTGGACTCCGCCGAAACCACAGCCGTGGCCGTGGAAGAGGAATTGCGCGCCATAAACGGCCTGAACCCGCAAACCCCAGACGGACGGGCCCACTTTATGACCACGGACGATGTGGCCCGTTTCGCCCGGATCGGCGGAACGTTCATCGGCCACCCCCTCGACGGGCGCGATATCGAACTGGTGAACCTGTGATCCGCAGCCAACCCCTGATTGGCAATGTTTGCGTGACACATCCGCACCGTCGAGATGCAAACTGCCTGAGATTTGTCAGAGGGAAGTGACGCCCTTGGCGGGTCGCGCCCCAACCTCACCCCGGCGGCGGCCGATGGGCGCCGCCGGGCGATCCCACCAGGGGCTCGCGGGTGTAGGGGCAGATTTCAATGCACTTGCGGCAGGGGTCCCGCTTGGCCAGCCAATGATCGAAACAGGCCCGACGGTTCACCGGCCACTGGTAGAGGCCGGGGCGGCGAGGCCCCTCGCTGAGGGCCTTGGCCGGGCATTCGTTGATGCAGCGCCGGCAGGTTTCGCAATAGTCGGCCACCCCGAAACTGACCGGGCGGCCGAGAGCGAAGGGATAATCGGTAATGATGGTCAACAGCCTGAGGTTGGGGCCGTATTCGGGGGTGATCAAAAGACCCTGGCGGCCCAGTTCCCCCAGCCCGGCCAGGGCGCCGAGATGGCCGGCCATGACCAGGCCGCCGGCCGCGGGCAGGGCCAGAAAACCCAGGGAATGGATCCAGTCGGCCATTTTCAGGGCGGCTTCGACCTGGCCGGGCCAGTCCAGCCAGCCGCCGGGCGGCCGCAGGCGGGAGAGGCCGGGGTTCATGCCCATGATCTCCGGCCCCCGCACAAAGCCCATAATCAGAACCCGATCGGCCCGCCGGGGGAGGCGGATGGCCGACCCGTCGACCTCAAAGCGCGGCTCGTCGGTGAACAGGATGGGCCGCCCGTCCAGGCTATGGGTATACGTCAGCCGCTCCTCCAACGCGGCCGCGCCGCTCACGGCCGCGCCGGCTAAAAGCGCGGCCACCCGGCCGTGGAAATCCCGCACCAGGTCCAGGCCATCCGCACCAAGTCCGGCCAGGGGATCGGTTGATTCCCCGACGGGTGGCCGCCACCCCCAGGGCAGGATCGAGCCGGGGATCGCCAGGCCGGAATTCTCATACACCGGCAACCCTGAAATTTTGGGAAAAAACGGCCGACAGTCCTCGGCCAGGCGGGGGTCGGCCAGAATGTCGGCCAGAAAATTCTCCCCCGCTGAAAGCCGCGGCCCTGCCCAGGGGGGAGCGGCCGCGGCCAGCATGAACTGGCCGCGCCCCAGGTCGCGCTCGCTGAGTTTGAGCCCGGCTTCGATGAAGTCGCCCGTGAAGCCGGGCAGGTCCCGGCTATGATTCGGCTGGCCAGCCATGTTTCCCCTGGATGAGACGCCCTGACTTCAGGCGTTGACGTCCCGTTCGTCACGAACTCGGTCTCCGCCTGGCCGGGGCCGGAATTGCGCTTATTACTCCGCCACAAAATAAGTCATACCCGTGATTTCGCCAAAGCCCGAAATCACTGGACTTCCGCCGCCGAGAACCGACTTCGCCAACTGCCGGGTTAATAAAAAAGCCGCCCCCAAAGGAGACGGCTGGAAAAGATCCGACACCTGAAGGGGAGCCGGACTCAAGCTCCTGGCGCGGTGGCCGGATAGACGCTGACCTTCTTGCGGTCGGCCCCATACCGTTCGAACTTGACCACGCCGTCGATCAGGGCGAAGAGGGTGTAGTCGCGGCCCAGACCGACATTCTGGCCGGGGTGGATTCGGGTGCCCAACTGGCGCACCAGGATGTTGCCGGCCTTGACGGCTTGCCCGGCATAGCGTTTGACGCCACGGCGCTTGCCGATGGTGTCCCGTCCGTTGCGGCTGGAGCCGCCCGCTTTTTTATGAGCCATGGTTAAATCTCCTGAAACCGGCCGTGAAGACCGTAAATATATTCCGTATTGTCGCCGGCGCTTCGCCTGAACCCCATCCGGGCCGACCGGCGCCCCGGCC
>JAVBTP010000098.1:0-4648 GCA_031556115.1 Candidatus Adiutricaceae bacterium | reverse complement strand
CGGCCATGGAAGACGTCCAGAACCGGCTGGATACCCGCAACATAAAAATCGACAAAGTCGGGGTCAAGGACATCCGCTACCCCGTCACGGTCCTGGACAAGGCCCGGGAGGCCCAGCGCACCGTGGCTTCGGTGAACATGTATGTGGATCTGCCCCACCACCACAAGGGCACCCACATGTCGCGCTTCATCGAGGTGTTGTCCACCCACCGCGACAGCATTTCCCCCCAGCGCATCCCGGCCATTCTGTCGGACATGAAAAAGCGGCTGGACGCGGCTTCGGCTCATCTGGAACTGTCTTTTCCCTATTTCATCGAGAAAAAGGCGCCGGTTTCAGGGGCGGTGAGCCTGATGGAATATAACTGCACCCTGTTCGGCAAGCAGAACGACGTCGGCACCGACCTCACCGTGGGCGTGTCCGTGCCCATCACCACCCTCTGCCCCTGCTCGCGGGAGATCAGCCGGTTCGGCGCCCACAACCAGCGGGGGGTGGTCACCGTGGTGGTGCGGTACGCCAAGTTTTTCTGGATGGAGGATTTGATCCGGCTGGTGGAAACCTCCTGTTCGGCCGAGGTCTTTTCCCTGTTGAAACGGTCGGATGAAAAATACGTCACCGAGGCCGCCTATGAAAACCCCATGTTCGTCGAGGACGTGGTGCGGGAGGTGGCCGTGAAACTGCTGGCCGACGATACCTTCAGCTGGTTTTCCGTGGCCGCCGAAAACTTCGAATCCATCCACAACCACTCGGCCTACGCCTATCTTGAGCGCTCCCGAAAATAAGGTGGAGATTCCTCGTGGATAAAATCCTCATTGAAGGGCATCAACCGCTGAACGGCGAGGTTCGGGTCAGCGGAGCCAAGAACGCGGCCTTGCCGCTGATGGCCACCGCCATTTTGTGTTCCGGCCCCCTGACCCTGGAAAACGTACCCGCCCTCAAAGATCTCGACACCATGGCCCGCCTCCTGGTCCACATGGGCGGCCGGGCCGAGTTGGCCGGAGGCCGGGCCGAGATGGACCTGACGGATATCCACTGTCCCGAGGCCCCCTACGAACTGGTGAAAACCATGCGGGCCTCGGCCCTGGTGCTGGGCCCGCTTCTGGCCCGCCACGGCCGGGCCCGGGTGTCTTTGCCCGGCGGCTGCGCCATCGGGGCCCGGCCCATCGACCTGCACCTGAAAGCCTTGGAAGCCATGGGCGCGGTCATCGACCTCGACGGCGGCTACGTGGTGGCCAGGGCGCCTGAAGGGGGCCTGCGCGGCACTCATCTTCATTTCGATTCGGTCACGGTCACCGGCACGGAAAACCTCATGATGGCCGCCGCCCTGGCCCGGGGCCGCACGGTCATCACCAACGCCGCCCGCGAACCGGAGGTCACCGACACCGGCCTGGCCCTCCAGGCCATGGGCGCCAGGATTTCGGGCCTGGACACGGACGAACTGGTCATCGACGGGGTGGAGGAATTGAAGCCGGCCGTCCATCGGGTCATGCCCGACCGCATCGAAGCCGGAACCCTGATCGTGGCCGCGGCCCTGGCCGGAGGGCGGGTGACTCTCCACGGCTCGCCCCACGCGGCCCTGGACCCGGTCTACGACAAAATTCGGGACGCGGGAGTGGCGCTCGCCATCGACGGCGACCGACTGACCGTGGTTTCCGACGGACAGGTCAAATCCACCGACATCACCACCCGGCCCCATCCGGGTTTTCCCACCGACATGCAGGCCCAGTTCATGGCCCTGATGACCGTGGGCGACCGGGTGTCCATCATCACCGAAACCATTTTTGAAAACCGCTTCATGCACGTCAGCGAGCTCAGCCGCCTGGGGGCCGACATCACGCTGGAGGGCCGCACCGCCGTGGTCAAGGGGGTCCACCGCCTTTCGGGAGCGCCCATGATGGCCACCGATCTCCGGGCCTCGGCCAGTCTCATCCTGGCCGCCCTGGCCGCCAAAGGCGAGAGCGAGGTCGCCCGGGTCTATCACCTGGACCGGGGCTATGACCGGCTGGACGCCAAGCTCGAAAGCCTGGGCGCCCGCCTGCGCCGGGTCAGGGCGTAATTCACGGAAGTTCGGCGACGGGGTGGAATCATGTCCGATCAGAGGCCTGAAAGCGCGAAAACTCCGCCCGCTCCGTCCGCCCCGCCCGCCGAGGCGGGCGGCCGGCGGGCCGCGGTGTGGCTGGCCGCCGCCCTGGCCCTGGCCGGGGTCCTCTGGGCCGCTTATTGGCTGATTTTCCTTCGGGGGCGGGAATCCACCGACGACGCCTATGTGGCGGGGAACCAGGTACGGGTGGCCCCCCGAATCACCGGCACGGTGCGGGAGATCCTGGCCGACAACACTATGCTGGTGGAAGCCGGACAGGTGCTGGTTCGCCTCGACCCCACCGACGCGGCCCTGGCTCTGGAAAAAGCCCGGGCCGACCTGGCCGACGCGGCGCGCCAGCGGAGCGCCCTGATGGCCCAGCGGGACCGCCTGGCGGCCATGGTGGAGGTGCGGGAAAAAGAACTGTTCATGAACCAGAGCGACTACCTGCGCCGCCAGAAACTCAGGACCGGGGTTTCGGTCACCGCCGAGGAACTGGACCATGCCCGGGAGCAGGCCGCCATTGCCGAAGCCAATCTTCAGGCGGCCCGCCACGAATTGGAGGCCGCCCGCCGGCAGCTTTTGGATACCCCCCTGGCCGACCAGCCCACGGTGCGCCAGAGCGCCGACCGCCTGCGCGAGGCCTGGCTGACGCTCCAGCGTTGTGAGATCAGAAGCCCGGCCCGGGGTTGGGTGGCCCGGCGCACGGCGCAGGTGGGCACCCTGGTCACGCCCGGCACCCCCCTGATGGTGGTGGTGCCGCCCGAGGAAATCTGGGTGGAGGCCAATTTCAAAGAGGTGCAGCTGCAACACCTGCGTTCCGGCCAGAGAGCCACCGTGAAGGCCGACTTCTATGGCGGCGAGGTGGTCCACCAGGGCCGGGTGGTGGGGCTGGCCGCCGGCACCGGCGGGGTCTTTTCCCTTTTGCCGCCCGAGAACGCCACCGGCAACTGGATCAAGGTGGTGCAGCGGGTGCCGGTGCGCATCGGCCTGGACCCGGCCGAAGTGGCCGCCGCTCCCTTGAAACTGGGCCTGTCGTGCCTGGTGGAGGTGGATTGGCGCGATTCGGGAACCGAGGCCGGGGCCGCGCCGCCGCCATCGTCGCCCCGCTATGAAACCACGGCCCTGGACCACGACCCGGCGGAGATAGATCGGGAGATCGCGGCCATCATCGCCGCCAACCAGACCGCTTCCGCTCCCCAGCCATGAGTGCGTCACCCGGGCCGTCCGGGCCTCCCTCCTCGGCCGCCGGACGGCCGCCCCTCAGCGGGGCCTCCCTGGCCCTTTTGACCGTCGCCCTGCCTCTGGCCACCTTCATGCAGGTCATCGACACCACCATCGCCAACGTGGCCGTGCCCACCCTGGCCGGGAATTTAGGGGTCTCCAGTTCCCAGGGCACCTGGGTCATCACTTCCTACGCCGTCTCCAACGCCATCGCCCTGCCTCTCACTGGCCGCCTGGCCCAGCGCTTCGGCGAAGTGCGCCTGTTTCTCTGGTCGGTGGTATTGTTTTCCCTCAGTTCCCTATGCTGTGGAATGGCCGCGAGTTTGAGTTTTTTGGTGGTGGCCAGGGTGATCCAGGGCGCGGTGGGCGGCCCGATGATGCCCCTGGCCCAGGCTTTGCTCCTGAACAGCTACCCCAGGGAGCGGCAGGCCATGGCCATGGCATTGTGGTCCATGACCGTTTCCGTGGCCCCGGTCTTCGGCCCCATCCTGGGCGGCTGGATCAGCGACAACTATCACTGGGGCTGGATCTTTTTCATCAACGTGCCGGTGGGCGCCCTGGTTTTTTTCCTGACCCGGCGGCTTCTGGCCGGCCGCGAATCCCCCATCCGCCGGCCGAACTTCAACCTCGTCAGCTTCGCCTTTCTGGCCCTGGGGGTGGGGGCTTTTCAGATCATGCTGGACCGGGGCAAGGAACTGGACTGGTTCGGCTCGAATGAAATCGTGACCCTGGCCGTGCTGGCCGTGGCGGGGATCGCTTTCCTCATCGCCTGGGACCTCGGCAGCCCCTCGCCCCTGTTGGATTTCAGCCTGTTCCGTGATCGCAATTTCAGCATCGGGGTGTCTCTGATCAGCCTGGGGATGATGATCTATCTGGGCACCGTGGTGCTCCTGCCGCTTCTCTTGCAGACCCGTTTCGGCTACACCGCCACCTGGGCGGGCCTGGCCTCGGCCCCGGTGGGTCTCTTTCCCGTGCTTTTGACTCCCGTTCTCGGCAAACACCTCGATAAGGTCGACCTGCGCCTGGTCATCACGTTTGGTTTTTTGGTCTTTGCCTATTGCCTGCACCTGCGCACCGGCTTCGCCCCGAACGCGGACCTGAAATTCATCGTCTGGCCGCAATTCCTGCAGGGTGTCGCCATGGCCTGCTTTTTCGTGCCCATCACCACTCTGACCTTTTCAGGTTTGAAGCCCCGGCAAATGGCCGGGGCGGCGGGGCTCTTCAACTGCATCCGCACCCTGTTCGGGGCTATCGGGGCTTCGGCGGCCACCACCCTGTGGGAGCGGCGGGAGGCCCTGCACCACGTCCGCCTCGGCGGCCGTATCGATCCCTATAACCCTTTGGCCG
>JAVBTP010000187.1:0-6620 GCA_031556115.1 Candidatus Adiutricaceae bacterium | reverse complement strand
GCGCGGAACAGGGTTCAAAAGACCAGGCTCCGGCCGTTTCGTAAAACGCCCGGGAAATTCACGGTTCCCCTGAAAACATTCGAGTATCAGAGAGAGTTTGATGCATCCGCTGGAACTTTTTCAACGCGAAAAACAAGAGCGCCTCGATCGGCAAGGGCGGGACCCGGAGCTGAAGGGGGCGGCCGCCTCTTTTCTCAAGGCTTCGCTGCGGTCGGGCTACAGTTATAATTTTACCTGGCTGGGCCGCCCGGTCATTCAATACCCCCAGGATTTGCTGGCCCTCCAGGAAATCATCTGGAGCCGGCGGCCGCGCCTGATCGTTGAAACCGGCATCGCCCACGGCGGCTCGATCATTTTTTCCGCTTCCATGCTGGAACTGGCCGGGGTGGAGGACGGCCTGGTCCTGGGCCTGGACATCGACATCCGGGCCCACAACCGCCCTTTAATTGAAAATCACCCCCTGGCCCGTCGGGTGCGGATGGTGGAAGGCGACAGCCGCGGGCCCGAGGCCGCGCGGGCGGCCCGCGACCTGGCGGCGCGGGGCGGGCCGGTGATGGTGATTCTGGATTCCAACCACACCCCCGAGCACGTGCTGGACGAGATGCGGCTGTACGGCCCCCTGGTCACCCCCGGGGATTACCTGGTGGTGTTCGACGGCCTCATCGAGAATTTCCCCGAGGCCATGGCCGGGAACCGTCCCTGGGGGCCAGGGAATAACCCCCTCACCGCCATCCGGCAGTTCCTGGCGGAGAATTCGGATTTCGTCATCGACCGGGACCTGGAAAACAAGCTGCAAATCACCGCCGCGCCTTCCGGCTACCTCCGAAGGGCCGAGGCCGGGACGGAGGATTGATAAGCGGCTGAAAGACTTCGCCCGACGCTCGGCTGTCGGCGTTACCCTGGCCTAAAGCGTTTTGCGATTTATAGGTCACCCCCAAATAAAGCAAAACGCCAAAACATCCGGGCACTTTTCATTTAAGGCCCATGACCTTTAAATTGAAAAGCGCTCCGGCATATTGAAGAACCGGATTATGAACGCTTTTGGCATTTTTTCAGGCGGGCTGGACAGCCTTCTGTCGGCCCGCCTTTTGATGGACCAGGGCCTGACTCCCACCCTGATCACTTTTACCAGCCCCTTCTTCGACCCGGCACAGGCCCGGATCTCGGCCGCCCAATTGGGCCTGGAGCCGGTCATGGTGGACATCTATGACCAATTGCTGCCCCTGGTCAAAAACCCGCCCCACGGCCTGGGCCGGCACCTCAACCCCTGCATCGACTGCCACGCCCTGATGCTGCGCCTGGCCGGCGAACTTCTGGCCGCCGGCGGGGAGCCGGGTTTTCTTTTTTCCGGCGAGGTGCTGGGGCAAAGGCCCATGAGCCAGAACCCCCGCGCCCTGAAGATCGTGGCCGAGGAGTCCGGGCGTCGGGAATTGGTGCTGCGGCCTCTGTCGGCCAAGCTGTTATCCCCCACCGAGGCGGAGACCCGGGGCTGGGTGGATCGGGAGCGGCTTTTGGGGCTTTCCGGCCGGGGGCGCCGGCCGCAGATGGATCTGGCCGCCCGCTACGGCTTCACCGTGCCCCCGCCGGCGGGCGGCTGCCTGCTGACCGACGAGGGCTACACCCGGCGTTTCCAGTGGCTTTTACAGAATGGCCCGGCCGGAAGCGCCGTTGACCCGGCCTGGCCGACCGCCCGGCTGGCGGAAATGCTCAAGCGCGGCCGCCTTTTCGTTCTGGAGCCCGGCCAGTGGCTGGTGGTGGGTCGCCACCAGGCCGACAACCAGGCCTTGGGCGGTCTGGCCCGGCCCGGCGACGCCCTCTTTCATTTGGAAGGGGCGCCCGGACCCACCGTGCTGGCGCCCGGACCGGAGATCGGGTCCCGCCTTCGGGATCTCGGGCGCCACCTGGCCGCGGCCTATGGCGATCACGGTGAAGCCCGGGAAGTCCCGGTGCGGGCGGAAATCGTGGGCGGGGAGGTACGGGTGGCGCCGGCCGTCGTGACCACGACGGCCGACTGGGAACGGTTTTTGCTGAAGTAAGCCCGGCGCCGGGCCCGGCGGGGCGGCCGCGAAAATGAATCGCCAGAAGAGTGGCCCTCTTTTGGCGATTGTTTTATGAAAAGCATGAAGCGCGAGGAAAAAATATCGGTCGGGGCGCGGTTTTATCCGCAGCTGTCCGGCGGCGGGAAATCGGCTTTATCATCGGCGAGCCGGATGAGGTTTCGGCCGTCTTTTTTGGCTTGATAGAGCGCCTTGTCGGCCCGTTCGATCAGGGCCGCCAGGCTTTCCCCCCGCACATGCTGGGCCACCCCGCCGCTGATGGTGATCAGAAGCGACTGCCCCCTGATGGTTATGTCGGTGTCGGCAATGGCCTGGCGGACCCGTTCGGCCACCACACTGGCCTCCGACAAGTTCAAATCAGGGCAGAGCAGCAGGAACTCCTCGCCGCCGAGGCGTACGGCCAGGTCGGTGCGACGGGCCGTTTCCCTAATAATCCCCGCGCAGACCATCAGCACTTTGTCCCCGAAATTGTGGCCCCAGGTGTCGTTGACGCGCTTGAAAAGATCCAGGTCGAAAATGATGACTGAAAGCGGCCGGCCCGACTGGCTGGCCTGGGCCATCAGCCGGGGGGCCTCCTGGTTGAGGTGGCGACGGTTGTACAGTTTGGTCAGTTCGTCGATACGGGCCAGGACGGCTTGGTTCTCCAGTTCGGCCTGAAGGTTGGCGATAGTTTGGTTGGCCTCGCTGAGCTGGTTTGAAAAGTGGTCGGTGTTGGCCAGGGCCGCCTCGGTTTCGTTCACCAGTTCCTCCAGCATGGGCTGAAATTCGTCGACGGTGGTGATGGTGGCCATTTGGCGGGAAGTGTCGGTCAGGACTTTTTGAAAATGATTCGTTTGATGCAGGGCATATTCCAGGTTCTGCTCCATGGCGTTGGAGACGCTCATAAAGTCCCTGGCGGCCTTGTTGATGGCCTCGGTCTGCTGTTCCAGAACTTCGTTGGTATAAAACCGTTCGTAGAACCAGTGGGACTGCTGCCGGTAAAACCTGGCGTTCCGTTCCAACAGATCATTGACGGCCTGACTCAAAAGGGGATTGGAGGACGTCAGATAGTCGAAAAAAATTCTATAGTTGGTGGGGGAGGCGGGAATGCCCCGCTTGGCCAGAAAAGGTAAGAGGCGTTTGGCCACCGTGTAGGTATGGGTTAATTCGTCCGGCTCCTCTTCGACGGAGGGGGTGAAAACGTTCTGGGCGAGATTGTTTTTATTTATTTGGCTCATACCTACTCTGTCCGCAGAAAAAAAGACGGCCAAAAATGTGAGGCGGAGACGGCTGGTCGGATAACTAATATCTATTAAGGGGATCAAAGCAGGCGGTATCAGTGTTTTGACCGGAAAAGTCCTTTGTCCGAGTACCGCAAAGATCGTATGTTTGAAGCTATTTCATCATTGTATATGACGATTTGTAATGTTCTATCATACCATGAGCCCTGAGGGGATGGCAAGGAAAAAGGACATTAAAACCGGGTGTTTCTAAAGTATGCGTCCTTTTCCGGCCGTCAGCGCGGCCCGTTGACGAGCAGTGGCTGAATGGCCGTGGCCCGGCCGTCGGGGGCGAAATCAATCAGGACTCCGTTCAGGCGGGCCCCGCGGCTGGCCGGTTCGAAACGTTGGGGCCGGCCTGACAGAAAAGTGGGTACAACGCTTTCCCGGCTCATGCCGATGACCGACAGGTGCGGGCCGCACATGCCCACATCCGTTTGATAGGCCAGGCCGCCGGGCAGTATTTCGGCGTCCGCGGTGGGCACGTGGGTGTGGGTGCCCAAAAGGGCGCCGGCGCGGCCGTCGAGATGCCAGGCCAGGGCTTTCTTCTCGCTGGTGGCTTCGGCGTGGAAGTCGATCAGGGTGATTTCGGCGCCGGCCGCTTTCATTTCCGCCAGAATCCGGTCGGCCGCCTGAAAGGGGCAATCGAGGTGGGCGTTGAGAAAAACCCGGCCCATAACGTTGCCCACGCCCACTTTGACCCCGCCCGGGGTTTCCAGAACGGTCCAGCCCCGGCCGGGGCAGGGGGAGGGATAATTGGCCGGCCGCACCAGCCGGGGGTCGGAATCCAGCATTCTTTCCATATCGTGGTATCGAAACGTGTGGTTGCCGCCGGTGAGCCCGGCCAGGCCGTAGTCAAGCAACTCACGGGCCTCGGCCTGATTCAGGCCCAAACCTCCGGAGGCGTTTTCCCCGTTGGCCAAGGCCAGGTCGATGTTTTCGCGCCCCACCAGACCCGGCAGGAAGTCGCGGACCATCTGGCGGCCGGGCCGGCCGAAAATATCGCCCAAAAAGAGAATGCGGGTCATGGAATATCCTTCGGCTTGCCCCGGGCCAGGGAGGCCAGGACGCCCAAAAGGCAGATGGGGGTGAACAGGGTGAAACAGACCGTGGCCGCCTCCATAAAAGCCGGGTAGCGGTCGGGGGTGATTCGTCCGGGCCCGATGATCTGGCTGAAAACCAAAGTGGTCAGGGCGATGCTGAAAACCTGGCCGCAGAGCCGGGTGGCGGTGATGGTGCCGGAGGCCTGCCCCACCTGGCCCGGCGGCACCGATCCGATGATGGCGTTGGAATTGGGCGCGCTGAACGTGGCGAAACCGACCCCCAGGGCCACCAGCATGGCTATGAAGGCTGAAAGAGGTGTGGCCGGGCTGAGCTTTGCGGCCAGAAGGCCCAGGGTCAGGCCCAGAACGGCCATGCCCGTGGAGGCCATGAGGCCGGCGTCCACCCGGTCGGAAAGCCGGCCGGTGAACGGGGTGATCAAGGCCTGGCAGGCCGGCTGGACCATCAGCACCAGCCCGGCCTGGGCCGGGGTCAAGCCCTTGGTGTACTGAAGATACAGGCTCAGGATAAACCCCGTGCCCGTGGAGGCGCTGTAGCTGATGAAAGCGGCCAGGGAGGAAAAGGCAAAACGGCGGTTACTTTTAAAAAGGCGGATATCCAGAACCGGATATGCGCTGGCCAGGCTCAGGCGGGCGTAAGCGCCGGCCAGGAGAAGGCCCAGGCCGGCCAGAAGGGGCCCCAGGGGTTTTTGGGTGATGCTGGTCAGGCCGAAAAAGAGGGCCGCCACGGCCGTTACCCATAAAAGGGCGCCGCGCCAATCCAGTTTTTCCCCCCGGGCCGGCCGCTGTTCCACCCGGACCATGAGGCACAGAATCAGGGGCGGCAGAAAGCCGAGGGCGCTGAGCCAGAAGATGGCCCGCCAACTGAACCAGGCCACCAGGTAGCCGCAGATGACCGGGCCCAGGCTGAGCCCCACATACACCGAGGCGATGGTGTAGCCCAAAACCCGGCCCCGCATTTGGGGGGGGTGGACGGAAGCGGCCATGGCGGTGAGGTTGGTAAAGACCACGGCCAGGCCCAGGCCGGTGACCGTCCGGCAGACGAGGAGGCTGGCCGGATTCCAGGCCAGGGCGCCGAGGGTCAGGCTGATCAGGCAAAAGATCAGGCCGATGAGGGTGGTGCGGCGGCGGCCCCAGATGTCGGCCAGTTTGGTCCCGGGGGCGGCCATGGCGGCCATGGCCATGAACAGGCTCAAGGGGACCCAGCCCATGAGGGTGGCCGAAAGCCCCAGTTCCCGCTCCATTCCCGGCAGGCCCACGTTGATGCCGATCAGGCCCATGTTGCCCAGGAGATTGGCCAAAACGGCCGTCAACAGGATCAGGCGGCGGTCGCGATCGTTGACGGTTTCAGAGGGGGCGGTCATTGGGCGTTCTCGTCGGGATTCCAGATCGGCCAGTTGCGGTCTTTGTCGGAAATGACCAGAGGCTGGCCGGGCCAGTCCACCCGCACGAAAGGGTCGTTCCAGCCCAGGCCCCGCTCGGCCTCCGGTTGATAAGGGGTGTCAGTGAGGTAGAGAACCTCGGCGTGGTCGGTCAGGGTCAGGTAGCCGTGGGCGCAGCCTTTGGGGATGAACAGGGCGCGGCGGTTGTCGGCTGAAAGCTCGAAACCCGCCCAGGCCCCGAAAGCCGGGGAACTCCGGCGCAGGTCGACGGCCACGTCGAAAATAGCCCCGGTCACGGCCCTGACGAGCTTGCTTTCAGCCCAGGGCGCGGCCTGGTAATGGAGGCCGCGCATCGTCCCCCGCCGGCGGTTGCCCGAAAGGTTGGCCTGGGCCGGTTGAAAATCGGGGCCGCGTCCGGCCAGTTCGTCCCGGCAGAAAATGCGGGCGAAAAATCCCCGATCGTCCGTCCGGAGCTCCGGCTCCATCAACAAGACCCCTGGTATGTTTGTCGGCTGATACCGCATCCCGCCCTCGCGTCCATATCTCCTCGTTACGCCGTAACTTTTTATAATAACTGTTTTCAGGGGATTTTACCATATTTTATTTATTATCTGTTTTTTCAAGTGAAGCTAGATCGCCGCAAAAAAATTGGCAGGGCATATGATGTCCAATCTAGATTGTTAAAAGAGACGTTGCCAAAATGTATTTGGTGATATATATTGGAACAAACACATGGGACGGTTGGACGGTCGCTCCCCGTCCGCTTTCTGAAAGGGCCGCTGCGGATGAATCACCACGAAAAACCGCCGAACTCAGATCAGAACGATGCGCGTCAGGCGGACGGACCGGCCTATCTGCGCC
>JAVBTP010000222.1:0-17485 GCA_031556115.1 Candidatus Adiutricaceae bacterium | reverse complement strand
GCCCAAGGTCGGGTTGTCAATCGCGGTGAAAGCGTTTTGCCGCAGCCACAGCGTTCCGCCATAAATAAGAGCCAAGGCGGAAAAAGACCCGGCATATTCGATGGTGCAAGCCTTGAAAGACATCTGCCCATTGCCGGCCGGCATGTTCAGGCCCACGCCACCGGAAGCCGCCAGCCGTATGGCTTTGCCGTTGGCGTAGATGTTTCCGGTTTCCTGGGCGCTCAAACAGCCGAACGATATCTTGTCCGGCTGGAAGCCGCCGGCCCTGGCCATCATCGTGCCGGTAAAACCGTCCGTGGCCGTGCTGGTCCCGACGAGGTTGCAGTTGGGGGGGCCGAATTGGGGCAGGGCGAAAGTGGTGTCACCCGGGATCATTCCGCTGACTTTGACCGTCACCGTGTAGCCGCGCGGGTCAATGGACGCCAACAGCGCATGCATTCCCGCCCAGGTGCCCTTGGACTTGGCGGCCGTGGTGCCGTCATTGGCGTCATTGCCGGTGGCGGACAGGTAATACGTGGTGTTGGCGGTGAGGTAGGTGTAATTGGCAAAAAGGGCCGCGTGGGCGGCCGCGTTGTTGTTGTGGGTGGAGATGTCCACCGCGCCGCCCTGGCCGGCCGTGCGGACCAGGGACAACAGGTCGTCCGCCGTGCCGTTGAGCCGGGTCACGTCCTGGGCCAGGGTGGCCAGTTGCTGGGTTTCAGTCGGGGTCAATGCCATTTCAATAGCCTCCTAATTTGAAAATTTCCAGGGACCGTTTAAGGCCCGAGCCGGTGAGCCGGGTGTTGGTGATGGCCTCGACCCAGATGTAGGCCTGGGAGTTGTCGGCGGAAAGCTCCACGGCCGTCAAGCGGGGTTCGACGGCGTCCAGCCGGGTTTGGGATTTATCGGCGGAAAGCTCCACGGCCGTCAGTCGGGGTTCGACATCGTCGAGCCGGTGTTTCGTTTCGGCCACCGAGTCGGCCGAAGCCCGGGCTTCGGCCGCGTGGGTCTGGGCGGCGGCGGCTGAAGCCGCCGCCTGGGTCGCCGACGTCTGGGCGGCCGTGGCCGACGCCGCCGCTTGAGTGGCCGAGGTCTTGGCCAGGTTGGCCTGGGTCGTGGCCGTGGCCGCCGAGCCGGCCGCCGCCGTGGCCGAGCCCGCCGCCGCCGTGGCCGAGTTTGCGGCGGCCGTGGCCTGGGTCTTGGCGGTGGCGGCCGAACCCGCCGCCGCCGTGGCCGAATTCGCGGTTTCGTCCCGCAGCTCCGCCAGGTCGTTCCAGGTGATAGGGTCGCTCCCCAGCGGGGCCACGATGGCCCGGCCGAGCATTTCGCGCAATTCCTGATCCTGCATGGTCAGGATGTCCAGGGCCCGTTCGTGGGTCTCGGCGGGGAAAACGTCGTGCGGCTGGTAGTCCACGCCCTGCGTGAACTCCATGTTTCGTAAAAGTACCAGCTTGTGGCCGGTCCCGGCCTTGGCTTTTCCGGCGGCGGTCAGGCGCACCGCGCCGCCGGTCTCCGCCCCCACGTTGGTGACGGTGTAGTCGGTGGTTGGGATCAAAAGGGTCTCGTCTTTGGTGGTCTGGCGCACCACGGTGGCCGAGACCTGGCTCGCGGCGAAAATCTTGAACGGATACGGGTAATCCGTCACCGCCGGGTTGGTCAGGTGGGTCGCTTTCGCGATGGGGGATGAGATGGTCATGGGGCCTCCTATTTATCGAAAGGGCGCCGAACGAAAAGGTGATACACGTTCTCGCCGTCGCCGGCGCTGTGGTCCCATTCCTCGAGCCCGGCCCGGAACACGTTGACCTGGCTGGACGGCAATCCCGTCAGCGCCCCGACGGCGTTCACCAACTGCGTCATCTCGCCATACGTTTCCGGAACGCCGTTCCCGGCCGCTTTTGCCAAACCTTCCGCCGTGCTGAACACCGGGCTTCCGGAATATCGAAAAGTGGAACCAATGCCGTACCCCACCAGGTCGCGGACTATAGGAAAACCGGCCACGGCATATCCGATGACCGCCTTGCCCAACTCCCGCAAATCTTCCTCATCCTCGGGCGGCCCGTTCTTTATCATGTATTCCAGCACGGCGGGCAGGATATACAGCATCAGGCCGGTTCCCGCCACCGTCCCGGCCGCCCGTCCATACTGGCCGCGCCGGATTTCCAGACCGGCCTTTTTCTTGGCCTCCCATCCCAGAGAGGTGGTCCCCGAAAAGAACGTCCCGAACATGGTGAACAGCTTGCCAAGGTCACCCTTCCCGGCCCCGCGCATCACATGGGACCGGTCGATATCGCGCCCGGTCGGCTGGGCCGTCCTGGTGACGGCGTCGGCATAATACACGGCGTCGGCCTGGCCGCGTCCCCGGTCGAGGGCTTGAAGATATCCGCCCATCCAGGTGGCGTTGGCCAGGACCTGGTCCAAAAAGGCCGTCACATACATGGCCGCCGTCCCCATCCTGGCCCGCGCGTCCGCGAATGGCGTCCCCCTGGTGGCCAGCATTTCAGCGATGTCACGGTCGGCCGAAGTCTGGTTGCGGGTCTTCATTTCATACGACGTTTCCTTGATATACTTCCACGTCTTCACGGGGTTCCGCAGGGTGGCCGCCACGCCGCGAGCGAAATCTTTGGGCCCCAAAACGTGGACGCTCTGGAAAAAGCCCGTCAACTGGGCCAGCATGACCGAAACCTTGAAGCCCATGGCCGCCAGGGATACATTGTTGCGAAGCCCGTTCACCAGCCGCATGACCGCGCCGTTCGGCTGGTTCTTCGCGGCGATGTCCTGCAACCACAAATTCATTTGCCTAAAATACTGGCGGCCCAAAGAGTTCTCGATACCGGCCCGGACCTGGCCCTGGTTCAAAAGCTTTTGCACGTCCCGCAGCGGTTCACGAAACGACAAGTCCCTGATGTTCTCGTTGAGGCTGTTGGTCAGCACGTCAATGGTCAGGTTGGGGAATAAGTTTTTGTACGTCGTGCCCGTCCGGGCGATGGTGGCTCCGGACCGCACCGACGGCCGCACCGAGTTACCCCGCGCCAGGTCCCGGTTTTGCGCCCGCTCCTGGGTGGCTTCAGCGAATTTGCTGATTTCAGCGTCAAAGTCAAGGTGGAAATATCCGCCGGTATAATCCACGCCCCGGACGCTGAACGCTTCCGCCTGTTCTTTCGGGAGATGCACCCCCGTATTGCGGACGGTAAGGTCATCCAGGTGCGGGAACAATTCGACATCCTGGAAGGTCCATACCTGTTGAATATACGTGAGTTCCGCGTCCGTCAGCATTTCCCGCGCCTCCTGGATGTCGGCGTCGGTGACGAACCGGCCGCGGCCGGTCAGGTCGGTGCCCTTGAGGGCGTTCTTGTTCCTTTCGGTCCCCGTGTTCAGCACGAAGACCAGCACCGATTCACGGGACCACCCGTCAAAGAGCGATCCCGGTTTGGCGATCTTTTCCCCGCGCAGCCGCCGGAGTTCCTTTTTGCCGATCGTCCCGTCGAGAATCTTGTCGAGCGCCCCGGCCACTTTCTCGGTCAGCTTGGTCGCCGTCTCCCACCCTTGGCGGATCGGGCCGAAAATGGCCTTGTTGGCCAGCCCGTCAATCTGGCCGCCGTCCAGGACCCGGACCATGGTTTCGACCTTTATCAGCCCGGCTCCGGCGTCGGCGACATTTTCGGCGAAACGATTGAACGACTTTTCGTCGTCGAATTTCGTCCTGATTATATCCAGGGGAGTCGGGGAATCCTTGGAGTCCGTATTGGTTTTCATTTGGGTGGCCAGGGCCCCGGCCAGGTTCTCGATTTTCCACACCCGCCCGTTCACGGTCATTTGCCGGCGGGCCTTGCCGAGAGTCGCCAGGTTGGTCACGGCGTCCGCCAAGTCGCGGAACTGGTTGTAGTCCAACATGCGCCAGGTTTTGACCTGGCCTATCTTCTTGCCGCTTTGATGCACGGGGATCTGGCCGCTGACGATCCAGGGCGCGACCGCCGGCGACTCCCCGCGGCCCTGAAGGTCCGTCAGGAAATCCGACAGGGGCGGCCCCCCGGCGAGGGCGCCTGGGCCCAGCCCGAACATGCCCAGAACGCCCTTGATCTGCTCAAGGTATTCCGGGTCAATGCCCCGCGATTCATAAAAGCTGGCCGGCTGGGCTGATAAAAGCCTCTTGGCGAGTTTTTCAAATTTCAGCTTTTCATCTCTTATCTGCCGCCGGACCTGATATTCAATCGCCATTTCCACCCGGCCCCGGCGCCACCCCTCTTTGAATCCGGCCCGGGCCCCCTTGGCCTGGTTTTGCAGGCTCAATTTGAGGTCCCGCATGTTTTGGGCGGAGTCGGAATCCACCGGCCGGGCCCCGATGCCGGCCAGGATGGATTTTTTGTATTTGGCCAACCCGGCCGGGCGGCCGAGCCGCTTTTTGATTTTGGCCAGTTGCGCCCTGGCGTCGGCGGCCCGCTCTTTCTGGAGCCGTTCCGCTTCCATTTCCAGGACGCGAAGTTTTATCTCTTCGTCGGTGATTTGGGAATCCGCGTCGAAATAATCGCCCCATTCGGCCGCGGCTTCATCCACATACGCCTTGACCAGGTCGGCCTGGGTGGGGGTGGCCGCCAGGTCCTGAATGAACTGGTCGCTGTCAACCTGGTCCGTCATTTGGGCCATGACGTCATAGGCCAGGCCCTGGCCCGGCTTGGCCACGAGCCCGCGACGCTTTTTCCGCAAGATGGAAAGATATGATTCCATCCCGGTGTCAATGAGCGACTGCGGGTCGATGCCGCCTTCGGCCACAATACGATCGATGAGAAGATGCCGGGGGTCCTGCCTGGCCAACTCCCGGCCTTCGCCATTCCATTGCTTTTTCATCTGGCGGTATTCTTTGAGCCGGCGGGACTTCAGCTCCCGTTCCGCCGCCGCGCGGGCCTCTTCCCGGACGTCGGCGATTTCCGCCTCAAGGTCCGGCGAAAGCCCCCCGTCTTCGGCAAAGCGAATATCGTCAAACGCCAGTTCCTCATCCGTGGCCACCCACCGGTCAAACACGTCCCGAACGTCGTCGCCGATCTCCACTCCCAGGGCCGAGGCCTGGCGGTAGAGCTTGCCCAGCCAATCTTTCATCTTGGCAAAGACGGCCTGAAGGCCCTTGACCGGGGGCTTGCCGTCCATCAAATACGCCTCAAAAGCCCGCGCCACCTTTTCGTTGGCGGAATCTTTCGGGTCGCCGGTGGGGGTGTATGACCAGTCCCCGTCGGCGTTCTCCAGCCCGGCCCATTGGGCCAGGACGTCCATTTCGTTCCGCAGCTGCTCAAAGGCCGCCCAGTCCGTGACCTGGTCGGGGGCGACGGCCAGAACGTCCTTCATCAGGCTGATGAACATGTGGGCCGATTCGTGAATGGGCGTCGAGGCGTCGGCCTGGCTGAACATGGTCAGAAGCTTCGTGCCGTCGGCCAGGCCCTGGAACAGGCCGCGGGGGCCGCCCCCGGAGGATTGTTCGAGTGATTCCGGCTTTTTCTGGAGTGCCTTGACCTCGTTTTCTATCTTTGATATATTTGAGTTGCCGCTTCCAGGGCTCGAGGGGGCCACATCTTGTGAGCCAGGGTCAGGATGAGATAGCCTGACACTCGAGGGAGAAGCGGCTTTATTATTGGCCACCCAGTTGTTTACCCCCGCCGTGCTATCCCGAAAAGCCGTCAGAACCATGGTTCTGGGCTCCTTCTTCCTTCCTCCCACGTTGGGCGCGGCCACCACCACCAAAGTTGAATCGCCATCTTCCAGGGTATAAATAACGGAGTCGGTGCCGGTCGCTCTATTCGGCCCGGCCGGAATGGCCTCCCCCTGTTCAATGACTTCCGGTATCCGTTCCCACTCGGTGAAGTCTGGGTGACTTTCGGTTATATGCTTGGCCTGATCGGTCCCCAGATCAACAATCGTGTCGCCAAAAACGTTATCAAAGCGAAAATACGGCTTCTTCCCGCTCGGGTCTGTCTGCCTGGCTTCCTCGATGAAGTCGGTGACCGTTTCCGCCTTGGCGCGATACATGGCCGCCTGATGAAGCGCCGGCCCGCCCGCCGGGGTGGTCCCCACCCGCAGCCGCTCGGCCAGCCACACGTTCGGGTCCGCGCCCACGGCCCGCAGCCCATACGACGTGACGCGCCCTATGAGTTCGCTGGCCACCCGCGCCGGGCCGGCGGCTATCCCGGCGTTGATGAAAGACTGCCTGATTTGGTCCGTGACCGACTGTTCAACCGGTATCGGCCCGGCCACCTCATCGGGAAAGGGATCGTTCTCCAGGCCCTCCAGAACGTCAAGGCGGTTCTGGGTGATGTTCGCCGGTTCCGCCGTGATAATGTCGTCGGTGGCTATCACGCTTTGCCACAAGGGGGTTTCCGCCACTCCCGCGATATCGCCGACGTTGATTTCCAAAGAGGTGCCGTTCTTCACGGCGTCATAATATTCGTAAATATTGATTCCCAGAGGGTCCAGAAATTCCGCCTCGAAACGGGCGTCGTCGAGTTCGCCAAGCTCGTCCAGCGTGCTTTGGCGCAGCTCTTCCAGAACGTCGGCCTGAACGTTCACGGTTTGGCCGTCGGTCAATCGGGATATGACCACGCCGGCCTCTTCCGGGGCGGCCTTGATGTTGTCGGCGTTGGCCACGGCCGCCGTCACCTCTCGGGCCGTGTTTTGGGCGGCCTGGTTCCGGGCCGCGGCTTCGCCCACATCGGCCCGCTTGCTGAAAACCTTTATGCCATGATCGAGCAAAGCCCTGGGCGCCGCCGTGCTGATCGTGGCCGCCGGGCCAATGCCGCCGACCCATCCCCCGCCGCTCAGCATGTACACGAGTGTTCCCGCCGCCTGGGAGAGTCGATCCTCAAGTGAGGTATACTCGATATCCGTCCCCTGCAAAGTGTTGGATATCAGCGTCCCCACGTCCTGGGCCAATATCTGGGATTGGTCTTGGCCCATCTCGAAAACGCTTTCCGCAAGAACCGATTTCACGAAGTCGCCCGCCGCGCTGGCCAGCTTGCCGCCCGCCGTCGCGCGGGTCACATCCTGGGCGGTCTCCAGGGCGGCGTTCGCGGCGAGTTTTTTCATGAAAAGCCTGGCCGGCGCCGCCATGATCTTCCCCTGGGCCAGTTCGAAAACGGATTCCGTCAGGCCGTAAAGGGCCGACATCGCGGCGCCCGCCCCGCTGTCCGGGTCAATGCCCAATTCGCGGGCCGCCAGCCGGCCCCGGCCCACGCCCTTGAGGTAGGAAACATACGCGAACCCAGTCGCCGCGCCCGCGCCCGCGCCCGTCATCGTCCCTATGCCAGGAACCGCCGAGCCCACCAGGGCGGCCCCGCCCACAGCCGCGGCGAACTCCGGCCTGGTGATGGTGTGCGCCATCTGCGCCCCGACCTCGATGGCCTTCAGGGCCACGCCTTCAACGCCGCCCTCCACGAAGTTGTATTCCAGGTCGGTCATGGTTTCCACCACGGGGCCCAAGGCCGCTTGCGCCGGTTCCGAGATATCTTTTTTGATGCCGAGAAAAGGAACGTTGAAGGAGATATCGAGGCCGGCCATACGGTCCCGGATCGCCTGGCGCTCTTCCTCAGGCAAGCTCAGGATGGGGGAAGGGCCGGCCGCCTCGATGGCCGCGCCGAGTTCAGCCGATTGGCGTTCGAGCGCCGCCCGGTCCTCGTCGCTCATTAGCATCCCCAAAGACCCAAGATTCCCTTCAAGAAGAACCCTGTCTTCTTGAAGATTATCAATGCGGACAACGTCAAGAGCTTTGTCCAAAAATCCCCTCCGCCTGGCCCCCGCCTTTTCGATATCGCCGAAAGCCTTGGCGTCCATGGCGTTGCCGAACATGGCCATAACCCACGGGTCGGACATCAGGTCGGCCGTCTTCGGGTACCGCTTGGCGATATTGTAGGTGTCCTTTTGCGTCAGCGTCGGCGCCCGGAAAAACTCGGGGGCCCGGCTCAGCTCTTCGGGGGTCAGGTTCTTCATGGCCGAATTGCGCAGCACCATCGCGGCCTGACTGCTGAACTTGAACTCGGACGCCACCTGAAAAGAATCCGAAAGCTTTTTGCGGCGCCCCAGTTCCGTCTCGGGGTTCATCGGCTGAGGGGCCGGCCGCTCCTCCCGCTGAAGGCTCTCGGTGGTGGGCATGGTGATCGACTCGAAGTCAGCCCCGCCGTATTCATCGGCGGCCAGAGGATCGCCGGCCCCGCTTTCTTCGGCGGCCTCGCTTCCCTCGTCAAGGTCAAGCCCCGGCTGACCGTCGCCGGCCAGCGGCCCGTCAAGGCCAATGGCCGGGCTGGCCGCCTGCTGGATAGCCCCGGCCTGAAAGGGGCCGGGAGATTCGGTCTCGGGGGCCTCTCCGTTGATTTCCCGCAGGTCATCAGCCGTCGGGAGTTCGAACCCGGTCGTCATGTCACACCCCCGCCTTATATTTCAAGCCGCTGTACAGTGTCGCCGGGTCGATGAATTTACCGTTGTCCCAGAAACGAAAATCCAAATGCGGCGCCAGCGGCTTTTTAAAATCCCCGCTGTTGCCGCTCCGGCCGACAACCAGAATGCCCGTGTCACCGCCCACCCGCTGGCCTTTTTTCACGTCGATCGCGCTGAGGTGGAGATAATAGGACCGGCGGCCGTGGCCGTGATCCACCACGACCCGATGGCCGCTTTTCCCCTCATACCCGGCCTCGATCACCACGCCGGGGAGCACCGTGCTCACCGGCGTGCCCACCGGGGCGCGAAGGTCAAGGCCCTGGTGATTCGTGCTGGCCCCCGCGATCCCCGTGTTCCTGGGGCCGAACCTGGAGGTCACCAGCATCTGTTCCAGGGGAGCCCTGAGCCCCTCCACCCCGGCCAACTGGCCCACGGGCTGCTGATTGCCGCCGGCCCTGGTGTACAGAGCCATGACCCGATCGACGTATTTCTTCGTCTCGGCCGGGCGGGATCCCTTCCGAATGGTCCCTGGCCCGGCGTTGTACGCCATGACGGCCATGGCCACCTTTCCGTCAAACATGTCCAACAGGTCCCGCATATATTTGGCGGCGCCCCTGATGGACTGCTCCGGGTCGGTCCGGTCCCCGACGCCATACTGCGCCGCCGTCTTGGGCATGAACTGCATCAGCCCCACCGCCCCCGCCTCGCTTCGGGCCATGCGGTCGCCTCCGCTCTCGACGTACATCATGGCGGCCAACAGGTTGGGGTCGATGCCCTGGGAGAGGGCGTGTTTCTTCACCATCGCGTCGTAATCGTTCACCCGCCCCAGGCCGGTCAAAGTGACTTCGCCCTTGCCGGCCCACCCTTGCGCGAATTTCGGCGCCACTTCCCGGGTGGTCTTGCCCGCGTCCAACGCGTCCTGGGCCCACTTGACGGAAAACGGCGTATTGGGCAAACCCTGCCGCAGGGCGGTATCCCGCGCGAACCGCTCTTGAATTTCGGGCCGGGTGGCCAGGTCAGCCAGAGCGCCGGGTCCGGCCGCCAGGGCGCTGAAAATACCGCCGGAAGCTCCGGCCGTGCCTGATGAGGCCGGTAGGGACACCGCGCCGGAAACGACTTCGGGCCACAAGGTCGGGTCTTGCAAATACCACTCTTGCTTGAGCCACTTATCAGGGACATCGGTATCGTTGGGATTTTCCGCCCACTCCTGCACCATGGCCAGAGACTCGGGATCGGTATAGCCTTTATTGTTGATTCCCAACCGAAACATCGCCCGCTCTTGGAAGTGATAGGCCCCGGCCGGGTCATTCTTGTAATAGGTGTTGGTGATGTATTCGAAAACCTTGGCCAACGGGCCAATGTCATCCGCGAATTCAATATAGTCCCCGATATCAGACTGCTGCACATACCGGGCCTCCGGGTCAAGCTCGTTCACCAGGGAACGGATGGCCGTCTCGTCGCCCCGCTGGATGTCGCCGTTGGCAATGGCCGTCCGCACCTTGGCGTCAATCTCCCGGCCCTTGACGCTGTTCATGCCGATCACTTTGGCGGCGTCGGTTTGCAGTTCTTTCATGACCCGCTCCCGCACGTCCGCCGGAAGCTTTGAGCCTTCCGGCCCGGTGAGCCAGTCCACCGTCAGGCCGGAGCCCGCCCGCAGCTCGAGCATTTTCTCAAAGGCCTGGCTCTCTTCGGCCTTTTGTCCGGCCGTGCGCGTCTCCCGCTCCTGCTCCTCAAAGACCTTCATTTTTTGAATATAGGCGGCGGCTACGTCCGGGCTGATTTTGCCCTGCCGGGCCAGGTCCATCACCGCTTCACGCTGCTCGAGGGCCTGGCCGTCGCCCATGGCCACAAGGCCGTCCTGAACCAGGAGGTCGACCACCCGGTTGGTTTCCATGGTTTGCAGCTGTTCGCCCAGCCGGGCCCGCGCCGCCGGGTCCGTGATCCTGTTGGCCATCGCCTGGGCGGACGTGAAGTCATTGGCCAGCATCGCCGCCGTCACCCCCTGGACGGCAAGGTCGTTCGACGCCTGAATCTTTTTGGCGTCATTGGGTTGATGTTGAAACGCCACGTCAATCGCGGCCTGGGTGTCCATGATTATCGCGTCCCAGTCGGCGGGATTCTGGCCCAGTTTGACGAGATTGTTCGCCATCGTGTTTTCAAGGGTCAGGGCGGCCATGGCCTCGGTGGCGGCCAGGCTGTGCTTCACGGCCTGATTCAGCCCTTGATCCCGCGCCCGGCCCACGGCGTCCTGGTAATACAACTCCTGATACCGGCCCCGCGCCTTTCCCATCAATTCTTCGCCGCGAGTTGCGTAGAAATTGTCCATGTGTTTTATCGCTTCGTCTATTCCCTGTTGGCCCTCCATCCGCGACATTTCGGCCAGGGCCTCGCGCTCCTCGTCCTGGAACTTTTGGACGTTTTGCATGGCCTCCAGGTTCTGACGCCGCTGGGTTTCGCGTTCCCAGGCCTCTCCCAGGTCCCCCAGTCCCGCGCCGAGAGAGCGCAGCCCGGCGCCCACGGCCCCGGATATCTCGGGCCCGCCGTCGAACCGGCCCTGAATCCGCCCGCCCAGATGTTCCTGAGCGCGGTAGGTGTTCTGCTGGGGGGCGCGGTCGCCGGTGGGCTGCTGAATCGACGCCACGGGAACGGGAATGCCGCCTGCCATCTTTTACCCCTTTTTCGGACCGCTGTAATATTTTTGATAATTGTCGTAACCCTGGGACACCCCGCTCAAAATCCCGCCGGCTATACCCAGATACCCGCCGGTCTTACTCGCCTTGGCGTTGGCTTTGTAAATGTTGGAGCTGTTGAGGGCGTTGGATTTCTGAATGTCGTACCCCAGCGCGTTCAGTTCGGCCTGACGCCCGATCTGGTCGAGTTCCCGGTCCGCGTTGGCCTGGCTCTCATCCTGAAGCAAAAGCCCGGTGGGGCTGCTCAATATGCCCCCCTGGGCCAGGGCGGCCCGCTGCCGGCCCATGGCCTTGTAGGCGTCCTCGGCCGCGCGGGCCTGGGCTTCCCGGCCGTCGTTGCGGGCGATGTCGGCGTTGGCCGCCTGAATCTGCGCGTTCAGGGCCTCGGCCTGGGCCTGGGCGTTGGCCGTGGCCGCCTGGGCCTGAGATTGCTGATACGATCCCAGGGCCGACACGGCGCCGCTGAGGATCGGCAAAACGAGTTCGAACCCACCCATCACAACACCCCCATTCTGTGGGCCAGCATCCACGTGTCGTCCTGAACCATTTGCGGCGGCAGGCCGATGGCGTTGATCCGCCGGGCCAGGCGCACGGCCTGGTCATATTCCTTCCAGGCCAGTTCCCGCTTGGAGTTGGATCCCGTCAGGGCCTCGGCCATCTCGGCGGCGAGCTTGCAGGCCAACGCCTCCACGAAGGTCGGCGGGAAGAACTCCGGGTCCGTCACCCGCCGGAGATATCGGAGGTTCAAGACCGGCCCCAGGTTGGTCAAAATGCGTCCGTCCTCGAAGGTGAACTGGCTGGTGTCGCTCCCGACGTAATCGGCCATGACCGACTGGGGCCAGGGCCCGGCCTCCAGGACCCGCAAACAGTCCGAAGGCAGAATATATTGGAACTCCCAGCCGAAGGCCGGTTTGTCCGCCTCGGCCGGGATCACCGCCCGGGCTTTGGCGAAATTCCAACTGTGCGCGGAAATCTCCGCGTCCCGCAAAATGTCGAAGAGAGAGGCGGCCAACCCGGCCGCTTTGGTCGGGTCGCCCAGGGACGATATCCGCATGTCCCCCAGTTTGGACAGGGCCCGGTTCACGATATCCACGTTGGCCGCCATGGCTTCACCTCCATTGAGAACTTATGGGCCCGGCCGAGCGATCCCGCCGTCCGCCGCCCGCCAGCGTAGCGGGTGCGGACAGCGGGTCCAGGGCTATGCCCTGGTTATGCCTCGACGCAGTTGACCTGCACGACTTTTTTTTCGTCAGTCCGGGTGACCCCTACCGAAGCTCGGGCATAGAGCTGCACGACATAGTTCTTGTCCGTCCTGACGTCGGTGCGGATGGTAAACGTGTCCCACGTGCCGGTATGCATCCCGGTTTTGACCCAGGCCAGGCAGTTCCTCTTGGTATCCGTCTTGTTCAGCCGTTCGGAAGAGATGAACTTGAAACCGACAAAGGTGTCCACCTCGCCCTTGACCAGAGCGCGGACGGTGTTGTAGTCCGCGCTCTGCACCTTGGTGTTTTTCAAGAGGTCCGATAATTGCTTTTCCGAGCAGGCGAAAAATCGCGGCTCATCGGGATCGTTTCCGGCGGCGATGAGCTTTTCCTTGGCGTCTATAAGCTTATCGATGGTCAACCCGTCGGTGCCGTCAATGACCTGCCCGGCAGGGAAAGAAACGTCAACGGTATCCTCATAAGGGCCCACCTTGGCCACTCCCGTGGCCGCCCCGATGAACAAATTGTCTCTCATCCGGGCATAGGCGGCCCTGATTACCTCCAGATACGGCGAAGTGGGGTTGACGAGCATCCTTATTTCGTCCTGTTTGGCAATGGGCAGCGACAAGGCAAAATCTCTGGGATTTACCCAACGCTGGTGGTGATCGACTTCGCTCCAGACGGTGTCGCCCTTCCACTGACCGGGGTTGGTGCCCTTGTAGATGGGCGTCATTTCGACCTCACCGAATTTGAGCACGACCTGGGCCCGATCTCCCGTATAACTCCCCTCGGTGTGAGTACCGGCAAATCGCGGCGTTCTCTGCTGGAGCACGAGCTCCAAATTTCTGGTAAACTGCAAGGCGTAATGCGCCTCGACGGTTAAAATAGCAGGCATAGCCCCTCCAATTTTAAAAAGTATGTGTTGGTTGGAATTCAATAAAAGAGGGGTTGCCGGTTCATCGCCTTACCAGTTATCGCTGAAAGCGATTGATCCGACCCGCGCTGTAGCCGCGTTTCCGACCTCCCCGCCTGAAGGACTCAGATGAGGAGGTTGCCGGAGGTTGGTTGGATGGTTAATGGTTCTGGGTTATCGGATCATCGCCTGACGGCGATCTCGGTCTATCGCCATGGGCGGCGATGATCCGGCCCGTTATTTCTGGGCGACTCTTTTGGCCAGTTCCTCGATCTCGGCGACGGCGGTGGGTTCGCCCTGTAAATACCGATCGAGGAAACTCTTGTCATTCATGCGCTCGGCCATGCGCCGCTCGGCCCCGGCCGGAGAACTGACCCCGCCCACGGGATCGGCCCCGTCCACCAACCGGTCTTCGCCGATCTTGTGGGCCAGGGTGGCGAACAGGTTGATGGCCCGCTCCACGCCCAGGGAGCTTTCCACGGCGCGGGAGACGGCTTTCCGTTCGTCTTCGGGCAAGCCGAACAGCCGGAACAGCCGCCGGCCCATCTCCAGTTTCTCGGGCGACACGGAGGCCTCCGCCCGGTCCATCTCCGCCTGGAACTCCTGTTCCCGCTTCGCGGTCTCGGCTTGGTATATTTCGTCATAGGCCTTGGCCATCCGGTGGGCCTGGGCCTTGGAGAGCCCGGCCTCGTGCATGACTTTGGCCATGCCGGCCGTGAGGTCCCGGTTGATCTCCTGGTCGCCGAACAGTTCGCCGAACCCGTATTCGTCGGGTTTTTCGGGGCGCCCCAGGGCGGAATAAATCTTGTCCAAAGCCTCCGCGTCCTCGCCGCTCTTGGGCATCAGCAAAGTTCGCCCGGCCTTGTCCGCGCCAAAAACGCTCTCCAGGTGGGCGTAACTCCGCAGCGCGTCGGCCGGCTCTTTCCAGCCTTTGGCCTCAGCCACTCCCCGCAGATCGTCAGGGAGAGAGGCGGTCCAGTCACCATTGGCCGGGCCGCCCTGGTCGGCGGGAGGCGAGGCGGGGGGCGAAGCGGGGACGTTGGAAGATTCGGAAGCGGCTGGGCCGCCCAACAAAGTGTCACTCATCGTCATCTCCTGTCAGTTGTCTAGAAAGTTCCTGGCTGGTGGCCCGAGTCTGTTTGAGAATGTGCCGCACCACCTGGCGACCGCCTTCGAGCACGGCCAGGGCCTGAGGGTCGGCCGGGCCTGTTTTGTAAAACCGGGTGAAATCATACAAATCACTCAAAACCGCTTCGGCCTCGGGCTTCAGCCGGCCGTTATCATCCAAAAAGAGCCGACGATAGGCCCTGACGCGGTTCAGTCTGCGGGTGAACACATCAAGCATTGCCGGCCGCCTTTCCCTGCATGGCCTGGGCCTGGGCCAAAGACTTTTCCGCGTTGGCCAGGCCGCCCAAACCGCCGATGGCCGCCTGGGCCTCCTGCATCATCATGGCCTGTTGCTGGGCCTGTTGTTTTCGCTGTTGCAATTCCGCCGCCTCCTCTTCGCTGCGGGTGACTTTGGACGGGGCCCCAAAACCCCGCCACACTTCGCGGCCGGCGGACGGCATATTGACGATATCCGCCACGCCCGGGTCGAACTGCGCCAGGAGCCCCAGCGCCTGGACCGCCTGCAGGATGGCCGTGCCGTCCCGGCTGTCCAGGGCCTGGGCCATGGCCGTTTCGTACTTGGGAAAGACCTCGGCCCGGCCGCCGGCGGCCATCTCTTCCGGCGCCGGGGGCAAGGCCCCGCTGGCGGCCAGGATATCCACCTCGCGGGCGATGATGACCCTGAGCAGCTCCGACTGCTGGCGGCCCATGACCGGGGCCAGCAGCTGGGCTTTTTCCTGGGCCCGCTCCACGACCTCGGTGGCCGTCTTTTGCGGGGCCTCCACCAGAATCTGGAACAGGTTGATATAAAAGGCCTCGTTGATGACCTTGCGGCTCTGTTCGATCATCTCCAGGCCGATGGGCAGATTGCCCCCGAGCTGGAGCGGCTGCACCCTTGGCCGGCCCTGATCGTCCAGGCCGCCAAGGTTGAGGGCTCCGGCCTTGAGGCTGAAGGCGGTGAGAATGTCATCCTCCGGAATCAGCAGCGGCGGGTTGACCATTTTTTCGGCGGCCCGCAAAAGGGTTTTTTTCATGGCGTTGACCTGGATGATATCCGGCATGACCTCCATGGCCGGGGACCGTCCATACACCTCGCCGGCCGCCACCTGGAACCGCGAAACGGCGTAGGGCATGGTGCGGAACCCGCTCTCCCGCACGATTTTACGCGCGTCTTTGGCGATGTGGACCGAGGCCACGGGCATGTTTTGGGAATCGGCCCGGCTCCGGTCGAAATCTTTCCGGGGGAAAACCCCGTGCAGGAAATCATATTGCGTGTCCATGCGCCGCTCGTCGGCCGCGTCCTCTTTGATTTTGTCGGGCAGTTCGTCGCCGAATTCCTGCGCCGCCTGGCGGGCGGTGAGTTTATACCAGCGATAGACAGTGTCGACCCGGCCGGCCGCGTCCTCGGCCAGATAGACTTCATGAATAGGCATACATTGGTACCGAAGGCCCCCGCCGGGCGTGTCGTCGATGAATATGACCGCCGTGCCGTGAACGCCCAGGGAGAAATAGGCCTCCATCATCTGGTTGGCAAAATTGGCTTCGGGCGCATACCGGGCCGCGAACATGATCGCCTCCACCGTCTCCAGGTAATTGGCCACGGGCGGGAGCTTGTCCAGGTCCGTGGAGCCCGTGACCAGGCGGTGCCACCGCTGGGTGCGCGGAGTGAGAAAAGATTCCATGGCCGCGGCGAACCGGCCCAGGGCCAGCGGCGCCGTGGAATCGAAAATGTACTGGTTGGACCGCGTCTCCCGGCCCAGACGGGGCATGACGTAATCCGAGCATTTCCGCCACACGCTTTCCCACGTTCCGCGCTGGCCCTCCAGCGCCTGGAACCGTTTGATGATCCGGTCCGCGTCCATCAGTTCCTCCCCTCGATATTGACGTCCGGCAACAAGGCGGCCAACAGAAACGGCAGCGGCCGATCCTGGGCGATGGTCAATTGCCCTTCGGTCTCATAGCCTCCGGGCCAGCTGACGGGCTTGTGTCCGCTGAAGAGCGGCACGGCCCGGTCCATGCGGTTGTGCCCCGTCCGATACTCCAGAGCCTCGAGATTATCCAGGTCATACCCGGCCGCGCCGCCCAGGGAATCCACCAACCACAGGGTCACCTTGTTAAACCGCTTGATCCGGCCCTGAGCCGTGCCATCCTGAAGGGCGGCCTCCAGATTGACCGTGGTCAGATGCGAGGTATAGGACAGCCCCGCCTGAATCACCTCGGCCGGATACTTCAGGCTCACCGCGCCGCCGGTCACCACCTGGGGCGGCTGTACCCCGCCGTCGGCCAGAATGGCCACCTCGCGGCCCTCCAGGTGGTCCAGACCGGCGACCCGCGTCAGGGCCGAGCCCCGTTCCGTCACCCCGGCGTCGACGAAGAACGCCTCCGCCGGGTTTTCGCCGGGGTCGTGTCCATGTTCCATCCTTTCAATGTAATAAACGGTCCGCCCGTCTATCACCCGCCTGACCGACAGCCACAATTCGTCGCGCCCGCCGTGGGCCGCCGGAATGACCGCAATTTGCGAAACCCGGCCGTCGCCGCCCAGAATGTGGCGGTGCCAGGCGGTCATGTCCTGGTCCCTGGAATAAGTGAAGCCGATCAACTGCCCGTCCGGCCTGGTGCCCCAAAGGGTTTCTATGGGTTCGCTCTGCCAGGCCAGGCCGGTCAGGCCGCCGGCGGTGATATGTTCGGCGGCCACGGTGACGTCCATGGCCAGATAGTTGTCGCCCGCGTAGTCGTAGACGAATTCCCGCACCTTGCGGCCGGCCCGCTGCACGAACAGGACTGCCGAACCCACCCGCAAAGGCTGGATGGGCGCGGAGCCGAACGCCGTCTCCGGGGCGATCTTGACGTTCTCCGGCCCCAGGGGATCGGCGTTGGTGGTTTCCCCCACGATGAATTCCCCGCCGGCGGTTCCCACCAAGAGGCTGTTGGCGGGGCACAGCCATTCGATATGGTCCATCTGGTCGGAATACACTTTCAGTTCCATGGGATCGTCGGCGGCGATGGCGTTCTCCGCGCCGCGAACGATATACCCCTGCGTCCGATTGTCGCCGCTGCTGGCCGCGCTGTCGGTGTAAATCGATGTTTTTTGCGGATCGACCCGCAAATCGGCAAAAGTCACAATAGTGTTGGTCCCAAACTTGGCGGTAATGACCCCCGTCACCGCATTCGCGGAAACGTTCAGG
>JAVBTP010000184.1:0-8495 GCA_031556115.1 Candidatus Adiutricaceae bacterium | reverse complement strand
CTTCCTGCCCGGCGCCAGCCTCTTTCAGGACGGCGACTTCAACCGGCCGGTGGCCGACCGGGCCAAAGTGGCCGGGGCCTCGGCCAAGGCCCGGCGCCAGGCCCATCTGCTGCAAGCCTTTGCCGATTACGAACGGTACATGGAAGAAGTGATCGACCGCTTCCGGTGGTGAACCGCCGCGCCTGACGGCGCGCATGCGAAAAATGAATATGCTTAGCCACCGGATCTCTACATACGCGCGCCGGGCTCGAATCAGAACATCTGGCGCCGTTCGCTCGACGACCCCAGGCCCAGCATTTCGCGATATTTGGCCACGGTGCGGCGGGCGATGTCGATGTTGGAGCCGCGCAGGATCTCCACAATGCGCTGATCGCTCAGGGGCTTTTGCGGATCTTCGGCCCCGATGATCTGCCTGATGCGGTTCTTGACGCTTTCCGACGCCAGGGCCTCGCCCTGGAAGCGGTTGATGGGGCTGTCGAAGAAGTACTTGAGCTCAAAAAGCCCCTGGGGGGTGTAGACGTATTTGTTGGTGGTCACCCGGCTGATGGTGGATTCATGAAACCCCAGTTCCTCGGCGATGTCGCGCAGCACCAAGGGTTTGAGATGTTCCACCCCGAAGTCGAGAAAATCCCTCTGGACTTTGAAAATGGCCTCGGTGACCCGATAGATGGTCCTTTGGCGCTGATGGATGCTGCGGATGAGAAACGCGGCGCCCTTCAGTTTTTCATTGAGGTATTTCTTGGTCTCGCCCTCGGCTTCCTTGTTGGTCAGCATCCGGCGGTATTCCTTGGACAGGCGCAGTTTGGGGAGGCCATCCTCGTTGAGGGTGATGACGTACTCGTCCCCGATCTTGGAGATATAAACATCAGGGGTGACGTAGACGGAATCGGTGTTGTTATAGGCCCGGCCGGGGCGCGGCTCGAGGGACCGGATGGCCTCGATGGCCATGGCCACCTCTTCCTTGGTGGACTTCAACACCCGGCAGAGGCCGGCCAGGTCTTTTTTCTCCACCAGATGCAGATGGTGGCGGCAGATGTCGGCGGCCAGGCTGTCGCCCAGATCCAAGAGCCCCAACTGGATCAACAGACATTCGGACAGATCGCGGGCGGCCACTCCCGGGGGATCGAGCGTCTGGACGGAGCGGACGATGGCCGCCATTTCCTCCACCGTGGACCTGGTTTCCTCGGCCAGTTCCTCCAGGGTCGCGGCCAGATAGCCGTCGTCGTTGAGGTTGCCGATGACGGCCGAACCCAGCACCAGATCGCGTTCGTCTTGGGCGGTGAACCGCCATTGCCAACTGAGGTGTTCACTTAACGAAGTCTTGGCGGCCACGAAGCTTTCAAAGCCGGGGGTCTCCTCGGGGGATTCATGGCTGCCGACATTGAGGCTGGTGGAAGGGGCGCTGGAGTATTCCCCCAAATAATTCTCCCAGTCGAATTCCTCGCGCACCTTGTCTTCGGTGGCGCCGGCGGAGTCGGCGAATTCGTCGCTCTCCCGGCGCTCGTTGTCCGGGGTCTGGTCGTATTCAGGGTCACTGAGGGAATCGCGGGAGGCGGCCTCGGCGCTGTCCGGCGAGGGGGCCAGTTCCAGCATGGGGTTTTCCAGCATCTCCTGATTGATTTCCTCAACCAGCTCCATCTGCCCGAGCTGCAACAGCTTGATGGCCTGTTGCAGTTGGGGGGTCATGACCATGACCTGGGTTTGTTTCTGGCTGAGCCTGAGATCCAAAGCCATTTTTCCACTCCGCGCCGGTCGTCGAAAATCACGTCAACGGTTGAAACAAAAAAAGAAGGATGAAAATATCTCGGGTATTTTCACCACCGCCGGCGCTCATCCCGCCGGCCGCCGAAAATCGTCCGAACGTGGAAACGGAACACATTCCCGCGTTTCCACGGCTGCCCGGCGCTTGGTCTTGACCGCGCCCGGCGCTGAAAGCCGCCCGTATCAAAGGCATTCACTTGTGGTGAAAAATTTTGGTTGAGCCCAAGTCTGAAATCGCGGCCTGTCCCGGCGCCCGAAAAAACCCCGCCGGAACCGCCCGGTTAATCGCCGGCGGGCCCGGGCTTACAAGCAGAAATCGCGCCCCAGATAAATGCGCCGCACGGTTTCATCGCCGGCCAGTTCCTGGGGCAGGCCCTCTTTCAAAACCTGGCCCTCGTTGATGATATAGGCCCGGTCGCAGACGCTCAGGGTCTCCCGCACGTTGTGATCCGAGATGAGGATGCCCAGGCCGCGATCACGCAGCAAAAGGATGAGGTTCTGGATATCGCCCACCGCAATGGGGTCGATGCCGGCAAAAGGCTCGTCAAAAAGCAGAAAAACCGGCGTCAGGGCCAGGGCCCGGGTGATCTCCAGCCGGCGGCGCTCCCCGCCGGACAGGGACAGGGCCTTGTTTTTGGCCAAATGGCTGAGGCCCAGATCCGACAATAAACCCGTCAGGCGGGACTGGCGCTCCCCGGCGGTCAGATCCAGGGTCTCCAAAATGGCCATGACGTTGTCTTCCACCGACAACCGCCGAAAAACCGAAGGTTCCTGCGGCAGGTAGGTCAGGCCCATCCGGGCCCGCTGGTGCATGGGCGCGTCGGTCAGGTCATGGTCGTTTAAAAGCACCGAGCCTTCATCCGGGCTGATCAGGCCCACCAGCATGTAGAAAGTGGTGGTCTTGCCCGCGCCGTTGGGGCCCAGAAGGCCGCAAATCTCCCCGACCCCCAGAGTCACGCTGACTTCATTGACCACTTTGCGCTGGCCATACGCCTTGACCAGTCCGGAACCCACCAGCCGCTGGGAGGTCGTTTTGCGGCGGCGCTTGCGGTCCTTGGGAACCGGGTCCGTCACGGCTTACGCTCCTCTTGATGGTAGACGGTCCGGACCCGGCCGCCTTCCCCGCCCTCCACCAGGCTGCGTTTTTCATCGAGCAGATAGGTGACCTGATGGCCGGTCAAAGAGTCGCGGCCCTGCCAGACCCGGGCCTCGCCGGTGAGGATGATGCGGCGCGGCAGAGACTGGGCCAGATACAGCGCTTTGCGGCCGACGGCCATCCGGTCGCCTTCCACCACCTTGACGTCGCCTTCGCACTCCACCCGGTCGATCTGCCGGCCGGCGCCGCTCAGAGGCGTCCGGCCGGTCTCTTTCGATTCCGCGGCCGGCGCCGCCGCCCCTTCGGCGACGGGTTTGGCCACATAGTAGATTTTCATCAGATCGCAGGTAATGGTCATTTCCCCTTGGCGGGCCACCACCGAACCGCTGAAGGTCACCAGCCCGTCGGGGTCGTCGGCTTCCAGATGATCGGCCGAAATGGCGATGGGGCCTTTGGAATCACCGAACCCGCCGGGTTGGAGTTGGGCTCCGGCGGCTGAAGGAAGGGCCAGAACCAGGGCCCAGGCCAGAACCATCATCACCGGCACTATATGACTACTTTTCTTCACGAGCCCACCGCCATCAAAAATTCAGCGCCCTTAAAAAAGCACATGGGTCCGCCCGCCGACCTCGAGGCGTTTGTCTTTGGTGTGGAAGACAAAGGAATTTCCTTCCAGGTCGCCGGTGGGGGTTGAATAACAGAACGGTTTATCGCTGACCACCAGATTTTCCTCAAACTTCATGGTCAAGGCGTCGCAGGTCAAAATACCGCCGTCCGAAGTCGCCACCCTGATCGAGCCCTCCAGGTCCACCACCTGGCGCCCCTGCTCATAGCGGCCGGATTCGGCCTCGACCCGATAGTCACCCTGGTCGGTGAATATATGCGCCCGAACCTTGACGAGCTTAAAGAGATCCTGGGTTTTGTAGTAATGGGCCGAATCGGCGCTGATGACCATGCTGCGCCCCTCGGACCCGGCCTCGTTCAAGGTCAGATTGTCCAGCCGCATATCCACTTCCGCCGGCAGCATGTTCTTCAAAGATTGGGCGGTTATCGCCCAATAGCGGGCGCCGAAAAGAAGAATGCCGGAAATGACCACCAGGGCGCCCATGGCGCACAAAATCCAAAACCGGGCCCGTTGCATGAAGGCCGCTCCTTAAAAAATCCACTCGGAAAAAGGGCCCCGCATTCCACGCCGACCCTTGGCGTCGGCGACTTCCGCACCGCCGCCAAGCCCGGCCGTTTCGCCGGTTGTCCATATTATAACCATTCCCGGCCGTCCTGTAAAGCAACAAGTATGCCTAACTCAGGGCCGTCTCCGGGCGAAAAGCCCGCCGCCCGCTTCCGGCTGGCCGGCCGGACGCCGCCTCTCCTCCCCCGTCGCTGGATATTCCGGCTATTGACCCGCCGACTAAACTTGTTCAGCGTGATTTCGGCAAAGCCCGAAATCACGGGGATTTGGTCGGCCGAGAATGAATATATTTAGCCACCGGATCTATACTTCTTAATTATCGGTTGCATTGTATCATCAAGATGATATAGTACATGACATCAAAGTGATACAGCACATGACCAGAGGCGCGGGGAACGTTCCCCGCCCACCATCAACTTGAAACCACCCTGAGTTGGGGATGGAGGATTTCAATATGATTAGATCGGGTGGTATGTTTTTAGCCGCGCTTTTGGTTTTGGCCGCGGGTGTGGCCCAGGCCCAGGAAGGAAAACCCGTCACCTTCGCCGTCGACCCCACCTGGCCGCCTTTGGAGTTCGTGGACGCCAATGACCGGATCGCCGGCTATTCCGTCGATTATTTCACCGCCGTCTGCCAGGAATCCGGACGGGAGCCCAAGTTTGTGAAAGCGGATTGGGAAGGCATTTTTGACCGCCTGGACGGCGGTGAATATGACGCGGTCATGTCCTCGGTGACGGTCACCCCCGAGCGGCGCCGGAAAATGGATTTCACCATCCCCTACTACATAGTCCGGCAAAGCCTTTTGGTCCCGCGCCAATCCGCCATCAATAACATTCGCCAACTCAAGGACCGACGGGCCGGCACCCAGATGGACACCACCGCCACCGAGATTGTGGAAAAAATTCCGGGCGTGGTTTCCAAGCCCTTTCCAAGCATCGAGGATTCACTCAAAGGCCTGGTCGCCGGCGAAATCGACGCGGTGGTCTGCGAAGACGTGGTGGCCACCAGTTTTTTGAGCCAGCCGGAGTTTTCCGGCCAGGTCAAAATGGCCGCGGTCATCAACACCCCCGGGGCCGAGGAGCTGTATGCGGTGGCGGTTAAGAAGAACAATCTGGAAATCCTGGTGATGCTCAACGACGGCATCAAGGCGGTCAAGGCCAAGGGTATCGAAGCGGAATTGCGCCGCAAGTGGTTCCCTGACTCGGCGAAATGAGAAAACCGACCGCCTCCACCCGCCCCGGCGCGTCCCGTAATATAATCCGGTGGCTAAATATATTCACTCTCGGCCGACCGAGTCCCGGTGATTTCGGGCTTTGCCGAAATCACGCTGAACAAGTTTAGCCGGCGGGTCAACAATTATGGGCATACTTTTGCGAGACAACCAGCACACGCCAGGCCCGAAGAGACAGAGGGGACATATGAAGCTTGGAAGCAAGATCGTCTTAGGCTTTGCGGCCACCAACGTGATCTACGTGGCCCTGTCCGCCTTCATTTTTTTATCGGCCCAGCCGGTCCGGCAGGAGTCGACGGTCCTGAGCCAGGACCTCCTGCCGATGCTGGATCAGGCCAGCCTGGTTCAGTACTCCACCGCCATGGAAGGCTACATGACTCAGGAATACAGCCGTACCATCAAGGCCGAAGCCTGGATCGAGGCCTTGACCTACAACGCCGACGTCATCAAGCACCTCAGCCGTATGGAGTCCACCATCAACGGCTCCCCGGCGCTGCAGACGCCGGCCATCAGGGAGGGGCTGGCCAACGTGCGCCGGAACTATCAGGCCTTCCGGGACCTGGCCGAGCTCTTGCCCTCCCGGCTGAAGGTCATCAATTCCAGCATCGAAAGCGTGGTCTACGGGCAGGAGAATTTCAACGCCGTCATTCAGCAATGGCTGGCGGACGAAACCGACCCGGCCCACGTGAACCTCATCCGCGCTTTGGAAGGCGTCGGCGGCAACCTGGTGGTGAACACCATGCGGGTCCGCTATGAAAACGACCCGGCCGGGTTCGCGGTGAGTTACGGCCTCATCGGCCAGGCTGAAAAGCTGGCCAAGGAACTGGCCGACGGCGCCCGGACCGAAACGGCCCGGCGCGCGGCGGCCACGGCGACGGACCTCCTGCGGGAAGCCGCGGAGGTCATCAGATTTTTGGAAGCGACCATGAAACAGGCCGAGGAGGAAACCGCCAGGCGGAACCTGCTGGCCGACGCCGCCATCAAAAACGCCGCGGCCCTGCGCGAGGCCGGCGACCGGCAGTCGCAAAAGGTGGCTCAGGATTCCACCCGGACTTTGGAAAGGGTTATCCTGTCTCTGGCCATCGGGGTGGCGGTGGGGCTGCTTCTGAGCTCCGTCGTGGCCCTGGCCATCACCAGGGGTATTACCAGGCCCATCAACGCCCTCATCGCCCGGCTGTCCGAAGGGGCCATGGAGGTGGATCAGGCGGCCGGCGAACTCTCGGGGGCCGCCAAGGATCTGGCCTCCGGCGCCAAGGAAAACGCCGCGAGCCTCGAGGATGTCTCCTCGGCCCTGGAAGAGCTGTCCTCTATGACCCAGCGCAACGCGGAAAACTCGGTGGAGGCCAACGCTCTGATGTCTCAGGTCACCGGTGCGGTGGCCAGGGCCGACGAATCCATGGCAAAGGTCATCAAGGCCATGGGGGAAATTTCCTCCTCCGGCGCGCAGATCGCCAAAATCATTAAAACCATCGACGAGATCGCCTTTCAGACCAACCTCCTGGCCCTCAACGCGGCGGTGGAGGCGGCCCGGGCCGGGGGGGCCGGCGCCGGTTTCGCGGTGGTGGCCGACGAGGTGCGCAACCTGGCCACCCGGTCGGCCGAGGCGGCCAGAAACACCGCCGGCCTCATCGACTCCACCATCAGCAACATCAACTCCGGCTCGCAACTGGTCGGCCTCACCGCCGAGAATTTCGCCACCGTGGAAAATCACGCTGGCAAGGTGGACCAAATTCTGGGCGCGGTGGCCGAGGCTTCCAGGGAACAGTCCCAGGGAATCGGCCAGATCAACCATTCCATGCTGACCATGGACCAGGTCACCCAGTCCAACGCCACTTCGGCCAATGAATCGGCCCACTCGGCCGGCGCCCTGTCCTCCCAGGCCGCCAACCTCTTGGCGGCGGTGGATGAACTGACCGCCCTGGCCCACGGGCCAAACGGCCCGGTCTCAGGGCCGGCGGGATCCGGCCGGGAAAGAGGGGAGCGCGGCCGTAAAGCCCTCGAAATGCTCGCCTGATTTTCACGAAACACTCCTTTCGGGCGCCCCACCCCATTTGGCGGTGGGGCTTTTTTTCATGGCGTGAAAAACGGTTGGCCCCGGGCAAATAAATTTTTATTCATTTGCCGCCACCACCAAATTATGGCATAATATACAAATAAAATAATTAAGCATCCTGACCAGTTCCGCCTGGTCACGGGGCGGATGAGCTTGGGGTTCGTTTCTTTATCACCAGGAAACTTTCGAATTTTTGGCAAGGAGGCGGATATGAAGTTGGATCAAGCCGCGGCCGGACGGGTTGAACTCGTCGCTCCCCTGTCCGGACGCCTGGTGTCTCTGGCTGAAGTGCCGGACCCGACCTTTGCGGAAAAGATGGTCGGCGACGGCATTTCCATCGACCCGACCAGTGAAACCCTGCTCTCCCCTTGCGCCGGGCGGATCACCCTCCTGCACCCGGCCCACCACGCCCTGACCGTGACCACCGCCGGGGGGGTGGAGGTCCTGATCCACCTCGGGCTGGAAACCGTGTCCCTGAAAGGCGAGGGCTTTACCCCCCTGGTTCGGGAAGGGGACCGGGTCAAAGCCGGCGACCCCCTGATCGCCTTTGACGCCGCCTTTCTGGCCCGCCGGGCGGCCAGCCTGCTGACCCAGATGGTCATTTCCAACGGCGAGAAAGTGCGGGCCTATTGGCCGGCCGCCGGCCTGGCCGAGGCGGGCCGAACCGTGGTCCTGACGCTGGAGCTGGCCGACGGCCCGGCCGCTGAACAGGCTCCGGCCCCTCATGGGCCGGCGGCCGGCGGGGACCGGGAGTCGGAGGAAATCGTCATCCTCAACCCCCAGGGACTGCACGCCCGGCCCACCGCCGTGCTGGTCAACGGGGCCAAGCGGTTCGCCTCCGGTATCAAGCTGGCCAAAGACGGCCGCGAGGTCAATGCCAAAAGCGTGGTGAGCATCATGAGCCTGGACGTCAAGCTCCACGACCGGGTGCGGGTCCGGGCCTCGGGGCCGGACGCGGCCGAGGCCGTGGAGTTCCTGGCCACGCTGATCAAGGCCGGTCTGGGGGAGAGCCGGCACGGCGCGCCCCAGGACCCCGCCCCCCCCGCCCCGCCCCGGCCGGTGGCGGCGGCTGACGGCGATCCCAAGGTGCTGCGGGGGGTTTCGGCTTCGCCCGGCCTGGTCACCGGCCACATCTTCCAACTGCGCCAGACTGAAATAGCCGTCG
>JAVBTP010000226.1:0-2701 GCA_031556115.1 Candidatus Adiutricaceae bacterium | reverse complement strand
CGCGTCAGGATCAAAGACCACCACATCGGCCTCCCGCCCGACCTCCAGCCGGCCCTTTCGCTCCAAGCCGAAGAGACGGGCCGGGGCGGTGGCCGTCAGTTCCGCGAAACGCTCCACACTCAGGCCCCGCTTGACCACGCCTTCGGAGTACAGAATCGGCAGACGGGTCTCCACGCCCGGGACGCCCGCCGGGCACTGGAAGACGTTCCCTTGGGCCCGGGCCTTTTTCTCCGACCAGGCGAAGGAACAGTGGTCGGTGGCCACGACGGCGATGCTCCCGTCAAAAAGCCCTCCCCACAGGGCTTCGACGTCGGCCCGCTTTCTGGGCACCGGGGCCATGACGTATTTCAGGGCCCGGTCAAAATCGCCCCCATAACAGTCGTCGGTCAAGGTCAGATACTGCGGGCAGGTTTCGGCCCAGACCCGGCGGCCCTCGCGGCGGGCGGCCCGCACCGCCGCCAGGCCCTTGGCCGTGGACAGGTGGACGATATACAAGGGGGCATCACCCGCGGCCTCGGCCAGGCGGATGGCCGTCTCCACGGCCAGGGCTTCGGCATAGTCCGGACGGCTTTGGGGATGGCTGGCGGCCCGACGGGGCGCGGATATCCGCAACGCGCCGGCCAGGAACGTGACGATGGCGTGATTTTCCGCGTGCACGGTCATCAGCCCGCCGGCCTCCCCCAAAGTTTTCAGGGCCGCCAAAAATTCCCCGTCGTCCAGGCGGCCGTCATACGTCATGTAGGTCTTGAAACTCGGGAACCCGGCGGCCACCATGTCCCGAACCTCGGCCGCGAGATCCCCGTTCCAGTGCTGAAAAACGCCGTGGAGCCCGTAATCCACGGGCGCCGTCACGGCGTTTTTCAAATAAACATCCAACTGGTGCCGCAGCCGGCACCCGTTTGGTCCGAAGCCGGGGTGTTCCACCACCGTGGTGGTGCCGCCGAAGGCGGCCGCCCGGCCGCCGGCCAGCCAGCCGTCGCTGACGTGGGCCGAACCCACCGCGAGGTCGAGGTGGGTGTGGACGTCCACGCCGCCGGGCAGGACCAGGAGTCCTTGGGCGTCAACCACCTCCGCCCCGGCCGGCGGCGGGATTTCCGGCTCGATGGCCGCGATGAGTTCGTCGGCCAACAGCACGTCGCGCCGCGCCGAACCTTCGGCCGTCACCACGCGCCCGTTTCTGATCAGCACTGTAGCCATTTTCCCCTCGCCCCCGCCCGGCTCCCGCTCCGGGTTTGGATCATTTCTTCCGCAAGGCGGCCCACAGCCGGCGGGCCTGTTCCTGGGCATAGGCCACAATGCTTTCCTCATCCTCGGAGACCAGGCGGCTTTTTTCCACAATCACCCGGCCCTGGGCGATGACCGTCTCCACGTCGTTGGAGGAAAAACCGTAGGCGAAGTGGCCGACGAAGTTGTCCTTATGAAGCGGCGTGGGGCTCTGGTAATTCATAATGACCAGGTTGTTGTCGCCGTCGCCCGGCACGCCCATTTCCGCCAGATATTGGTGTACGGCCCGAAAGCGGGCGTAGAGTTCCGGAGGCGAAATCCCCTCGGTGTTCTGGCCGGCCATGTAGGCGGCCTGGGCGCTGCGGATCATGTCGTTGTGCATGCCGTCGACACCCAGCATGACCCGGGGGGTCCATGTATAGCCGGCGAGGCCCACGTTGTTGTTCTGATTGCTTTCGCAGCTCTGGGCCACCCAGGCCTGGGAGCCGGCCACGATTTTCTTGTCCTCGTCGTTGAAATGGACGCAGTGGCCCAAAATGGTGTGGGGCCGGGCCAGGACGCCGAATTTGTCCAGGCGCTGGGCCAGGCGCAGGTTGTATTTTTTCAGGCAATCGTCCTGATCGGACTGGGCCTCGGCCACGTGGATGTGCAAACCCGTCTTATGCTTGACGGCCAGATCCACCGACTTCTTCAGGGTGTCGTCGCTGACGGTGAAGGAGGCGTGGAGGCCCACCAGGCCGTGACGGCCGCTGCCGAGGTATTCGTCGTGTTCCCGCAAACCGTCTTCGGCGATCTTCAAACCGTCACGGTCGGAGATTTCATAGCACAGCAGGTGGCCCACGCCGACCCGTTCGAAAGCCTGGGCGATGGTTTCCAGAGAACCGTTGACGGCAAAGGGCGCGGCGTGGTGGTCGATGATGAAGGTCACCCCCCGCTTGGCGCAGCCCATGGCCGCGATGAGGGCGCTGGCCTCGGTCATGTCGTGGTCCAGGCATTTGTCGAGGCGCCACCAGATCCGTTCCAACACTTCCACGAAGTTGGCGGGCGCCTTGGGCGCGGGCGGCATGCCGCGGGAAAGGGCCGAATAGATGTGATGGTGCCCGCAGCCAAAAGCCCGGGTGACCAGTTGGCCGCCGCAATCCACCACCTGATCGCCCGGGGCGCGCTCAGGCAGCGCGGGGACGGCCCTGATGGCCCTGACGCCCCCTTGGGGCCCCGGTTCCACGGCCAGATCGGTGTTGGAGATTTCCAAAGTCCGATAATCAAGATACAGCGCGTTTTTCAAATACAGCGTCATTATGACACTCCAATCGCCCGGCCCCGAAGCCGATATGTGTACCCATGGTTGTCAGGAGGATGCGTCATTCTGGCGACCGCCTCAGCCGCCACAACACCGGATCGCCCCAAACCCCGCCGTCTTTCGGCCGGGGAGGGCGCTTTTCGAAAAGCGCCCTCCCCCATTCAGGTTCACTTCAGG
>JAVBTP010000058.1:0-4050 GCA_031556115.1 Candidatus Adiutricaceae bacterium | reverse complement strand
GCAGGAGCCGGACGAACCGCCGATGAACATCAGGCCGATCATGACCAGGAGTGTCAGATCGGTCAGCCGGCCGATATCCACCGTGGCGAAGCCGGCGGTGCGGCAGGTCACCGACTGGAACAGGGCCGGGAGGATGACCTGGGCCGGATCATGAAAATCCTCGGGGTTGATGTAGTACTCGGCCACGAAAAAACAACCCGCGCCGCCCAGGATCAACACCACGGAAGTGCCGATCACCATCCGGGCCAAAAGACTCAGGCGCGGCGGCCCGGCCGGGGCGTCGAGCCCGCGGAGCCGGGCGGCCAGCCGCTTCAGCCGCGTCAGCAGATGGAAGCGCATCTCGTCAATGACGGCGAAGCCCAGCCCCCCCAGGACGATCAGGAGCATGATCACGGTGTTGATTCCGATATGCTCCCGAAATCCGCCCAAATTGTCGGCCCAGGGGGCGAAGCCGGCGTTGCAGAAGGCGGAAACGGCCAGAAACAGGGAGTTGAAAAAACCCAGACGCTCCGGTTCCATGAAATACAAGGCCAAAAGGCCGGCCAACTCGATGCTCGAAATGATCAGGGCGATGCGGATCAGAAAGCGGCCGAGGTGGAAGGACTGGTTGCTCAAGAGCATCTGCCCGACGGCCAGCCGGTCGGAGAGGGTCACCCGATGGGTCAGGAGGAAAAAAAACAGGGAACTGTAGGTGGTGATGCCCAGACCCCCCAGTTGGATCAGGGCGATCATCACCGACTGTCCAAAGGTGTTGAAGCTGACCCCGATGTCGATGGTGGCCAGGCCCGTGACGCAGACGCAGGAGGTGGCGATGAAGAGGGCGTCCACCAGGGACACCGGCGGTCCGGCGTGGCTTCGGTTCCACCACAACAGAAGTGTGCCGATGACGATGACCAGGGCGAAGGCGGCGACCGGCAGCGCGAACGGCCAGATGAGGCGGGAGGACTTCATGGCGTACCCGGAGAGGCGATATTTCGCTTAGTATACCCATTCGCCGTCAAGTCGGCATTTGACGGCCCAGACGCCTATTCCTTGGCAAGACCCGCGAAGCCGGATCTTTCATAAAGACAGCCGCCGTGGCTTCTCCATCAAGTAACGGCCGTCCTGATGGAGAATCATATTATACCACAAAATCCGGGGCGGCGGTCAGAAAACCCCGGGGCCCGGCCGCCGCTTTCCCACCCAGGCGGCCACCAAATTCAAAGTCATTTGACGGCCGCTTGGGGCCGCTACGCCCCGTTCCCCGACCGGACCCGATAGCGCCACCAATAGGTCGCCAGAGCCGGTATTTCCCGCAGCATGGAATAGATATCCCGCGCCTCCCAATAGTCGGCGGCGGCCCGGCCCACCCTGGGGCAGCCGGCCGCCGAAAGCGCCAGGGCCGAACGGGGCACGTGGAAAGCCTGGCTGACCACAATGACGCTGTCGAGACGGTGTTCCCGCAGATAGGCGGCGGTGAACAGGGCCGTGTGCCAGGTGTCGACTCCTTGGGAGTCCAGAACGATGTCCCGCCAAGGCACCCCTCGGGACTGAAGGTAGGCGGCCATGGCCATGGCCTCGTCGACCTGGTTGGAGCCCCGTCCGCCGCTGACGATGATGGTTTGGCAACGGCCGGCCCGATATAGCTCCAGGCTTTTATCCAGGCGGGCGGCCAGGCGCGGGGACGGGCTCCCGTCTTGGTGGACCTGATTGCCGAGAACCACCGCCACCCGGGCTTCGATGAGATGGTCGCGTCCGCCCCACCAGGTCAGCCCGGCCCCGGCCAGAAGGGCGGCGAGGAGACCGGCCAGGCTGATTTGTAACCATCGGCCCGTTTTTTTGTCGGAGTCGACGTCGGAGCGCCCCGCTTTTCGCCGGGGCGGGGAGATGAAGGGCAGGGGCGGGAGGCCTTTGATCCGCAGCCGGCGCCATTGCTTTTCAGTCACGGCCCACCTCCGGTTCGCGGTCCTGGCCGTCCAATCCGGCCGGCCCATGGCCGGCGGCGGCCGGAAGCGACCAGCCCGAAAAACGGTATCGCGGCCAATTCAGGAGCGTTTTCATCGTCAGCCCTCCGGGGATTGAAATTCAGCCAGCGCTTTCAGTTTCGTTGTACCAAAGGGTTGTCGCGATGGTATGTGTGATTTGTGGAAATTTTATGAATCAGCCCGGCGGGGCGGCCAGCAGTTCTCGAGCCCGACGGTCCAGCCGCCCGGTCAAACCTTCCGTGCCGGGGTCCTCTCCGAAGACGTCTCGCCACACCCGAGGGCTTTCCATGCACATATAGATCTCGGCGTCCGGCGGCAAGGCCCGCCTGAGGCTTCGGACCAGACGGCGGTACATGCGGGTGCGCAGCGGCCGGGGGTAACGCATCTTCCCGTCGCCGCCCATGATGAACTCCCCGTCATAAATGGCGGTGCGGGGGTGGCGGGCCAGCATGACTTCCTTGAGCGTCGGCAGATAGCGGAAGCAGCCCAGCGAGACCCAGGCCACGGCGGCCCCGGCCAGGTATTGGCCAATGAGTTCCACCGTCCGCGCGTAACCGTCCTCCCAGCCGGGGTGGAAAATGAGGGGGTCGAAGTGGAGCCCTATGGGGTAGCCGGCCTCGGCCGCCCGATAGGCGGCCGACAATCGGGCGGTCAGCAGGGCCGCCCGGCTTTCCTCGCCGCGGCAGATATCCGGCGCGTTGACGGAAAAGCTGATGACCGTGCGGCCCCGATGATCCAGGGCCAGGAGATGGTCCACCTGGTCGGTCTTGGTTTTCAGTTCCAAGACCGCCTCCCTTTGGGCGAAAATCCCGATCAACTCGGCGGCCAGGCCGGATCGCCGGTCCAACAGGAGGCTGTCGGTGAATTCGCCGGTGCAGAACCGCATGGGCCGGTCGACGGCCGGGCGGTCCAGGAGGGTTTTCAATTCCGCCAGCCCTTCGTTGACATTGCCGAACAACACCAGGGCCGACGTGCCGAGATAGGCCTCCAGGATGCAGTAGCGGCAGCCCAGGGTGCACCCCAGGCCGAAGTGAAAAATGTTGAGCCCGCAGCAATTGTACCTCAGCGTGCCCGGACAGGGCTTGATGAATTCCCCCCGATGCCGGGTGACCAACAGGTCGCCCCGTGGGTGGGCGGGGTAGTCGGCCGGCCCCAGAGGCTGGAGCGGCTGGGGAGTGAGGGTACGGGCCAGGCTGCGCACCAGAGCGGTGTGGTCGAATTCCGGCTCGACTTTCAGGCGGAGGCCGCCGGCCGTTTGGAGCGCCAGGTCCGATTCGGCGGTCATGCCTGATCCTGTTCGTCGGCCGGGCAATCGTCCACGAGCGCCCGGAACGCACGGTTCTCGGCCAGGCCGCCCAACAGTTCGGCCAGCTTTTGAAACTCTTCGACGGTGGTGAACGCCAGGCGCAGGCTGAAACTCACGTCCTCCAGACTGGGATCCAGTTCCAGCCGGGCGGCCGGGGGCAGGCGAAGGCTCTTCAGCCGGGCCAGGCGTTCCCGGGTCAGTTCGGCCAGCAGGGGATGGCGGCGGGTCCAGAGAAACCGGCGGGCCGCCTCGACCGCCGCCGGCCGGCCGCCGGGCTGTCCGGCCTGGGCCAGGGCGGCCCTGATTTCGGGCGCGGCCAGGATGACGGCGGGGGTCACGCGGTCCGCGCGGGCCAGATCCTCCAGCCAGTCCAGCCACTGCCGTTTTATCTGTTTGCTGGGCAGGACGGCCGCGAAAAGCGCCAAGGCCGCCCGGCAGCCGGCGGGCTCCCAGCGGGCCAGGCGGGCCCCGTTTTCCACGTCCAGGCGGCCGTCGGCCAAGGCGTCCAGCCCCTCTTCGGGGAGGGCGGCCGCGTCCAGGTGCCAGGCGCGCAAGGCCGGAGCCTCCAGGCCCAGTTCCGGGGCCAGGCCGGGGGCCGCCTCCGGGGCCAGATCCGTCAAAAAGCGCCACATCAGGGCGGCTTCAGCCGCGTTCCAGCCGCGCTCCCGGTTGTCGGCCAGGCCCCAGGCCAGGGCCATTCCCAGAGGCGTGGCCGGAGGGAGCACCCGGGCCGGGGCGGTTTGGCGGCCCAGCCCCAGTAGGGCTTCCCGCCGCCGGCCG
>JAVBTP010000140.1:0-2862 GCA_031556115.1 Candidatus Adiutricaceae bacterium | reverse complement strand
GCATTGAGGGCCTGACTGCGACCAGCGTCGGCCAGGCCCCCGGGTTGACATGGAAATGCCGGCGGGTCAGGGAGCGGGCTTGTCCGCCGCGACGAGGCCATACCGCTTGATCTTGCGCCCGAGGGTGGAGGCGTGGACGCCCAAAGCGGCGGCGGCGCGGGTGAGGGAATCATGCTGCGCCAGCACGGTTTCGATAATGGTCTTTTCATAGGCCTCCACCAGTTGGTGCAGGTCCGACCCGCCGTCGCCCGCGGCCATCATTTCGGAAAAGGAGTCGCTGATAATCTTGGGCGGCAGGGAGGCCACCACGATCCAGCCGTCGAGGGCGGTGACGAAGAGGTACTCCATAAGGTTTTGCAACTCCCGCACATTGCCTGGGTAACGGTATTGGAGGAGCATATCCAGGGCGGCCTCTTCGATGGCCACGGTTTTTTTGTATTTCCGATTGAGGGATTGGAGAAAGGCGTCCACCAGGGGCCGGATGTCCTCGCGCCGTTCGCGCAGGGGAGGGATGACGATGGGCAGGACATTGAGGCGGAAGAAGAGGTCCGAGCGGAATTTTCCGTCTTTGGCCTCGGCTTCCAGATCCCGATTGGTGGCGGAAATGACCCGCACGTCCAGCTTGACGGGCTTGGCCCCCCCCACCCGATAGAGCTCACCCTCCTGCAAGACCCGCAACAGCTTGGATTGCATGGACCCCGGGAGTTCGCCGATTTCGTCCAGTAAAATGGTGCCGCCGTTGGCCAGTTCAAAGAGGCCTATTTTGCCCCGGCCCGAAGCGCCGGTGAAGGCGCCCGGCTCATAGCCGAAGAGTTCCGATTCAAACAGTTCGCCGGGGATGGCCGCACAGTTGACCTTGATGAACGGTTGCCCGCTCCGGGTTCCGTTTTTATGGATGAATTTGGCAATGACTTCCTTGCCGGAGCCGGTTTCCCCGTGGATGCAGACTGTGGAGTCAAAGCCGCTGGCCGTCTCGGCCAGGGCCAGAACCTGGCGCATGGGGGCGCTTACCGCCACCACGCCGTCGGTGCGCAGTTGTTCCGCCCGCAGAACATCCACTTCCTGGTGGATCTGGCGTTCCTTGGCCACCCGGCCGCTCAAAGCCTCACGCAGGCGCAACAGGGTGGTGATGTTACGGGTGTTGTTCAGCACGCCCACGATCCGGTCGTTTTTGTAAATGGGCGTGGCCGTGGTCAGGGCGCTTTTGCCGCTGCTGTAGCGGTGGATCAGCACCACCTGCCGCTTGGTTCGCAGCACCTCGAGGCTGGCTGAATAGTTGAAATAGTTTTCCGCCAAAAGTGCGGCCAGGTTGTGGCCCAGTATCTTTTCCCGGCTCAGGCCCGTGGTTCGTTCATAGGCCTCGTTCACGTAAAGAACCCGGCCGCCGTGGTCGGCGATCAGGAGGCCGTCGGAGGAGGCGTCCAGCGCGGAGCGGAGAAACGCGTTGTCATCGAGGAGGTCGGCCGAAGCGGCCCGCAGCCCGTTTTTTACCATCCCCGCTCCTTCCTCAAACCACCGAAGGGGTTTCTCCATGGCGCGGCGGCTTCGGATCGGGTCAGCCCGCCGTCGGAAAGGTTCAATCGGAGGGGTTCATACACATGATCTTAATTCTAGACCAATCCCGTTTCAGCCGCAAGTTTTTTCGGGATTGGCGGCTTCGGTGGCGTCCGACGGCCTGGGTTCGCGTAAAAAGCGCCAACAAAAACAAAATGATACAAAACCGGGCCGATGCCGCCCAGGGGGCGTATTTCATCTTGTCCTCGTTGCGGCCTATGGTATAATAAACAACTGAACCGGGTTCGGCTTCACGTCTGGGACCGCCTCATGAAAGAATCAACCTTGCCGCCGCTTTTGGAAATCGACGATCTGGCCATCAGTTTTGACCGGGGGACCAAACCGGTGGTGCGCGGGTTTTCCCTGTCTTTGGAGGCCGGCGAAATCGTGGGGCTGGTGGGGGAGAGCGGTTCGGGCAAAAGCATTTCCGCCTTGAGTTTGATGGGCCTGGCCCCGCCCACGGCCCGGCTGGACGGGGGGGCCATCCGCTTTCGGGGCCAGGACCTGGGGGCCATGGGCCGGGCCAGGCGCCGGGCGCTTTGCGGCACTCATTTGGGCATGGTTTTTCAAGAGCCCCTGACCGCCTTGAACCCGGTCCTGACCATCGGCGAGCAGGTGGCGGAGATTTATCGCCTGCGGGCCGGGCAGGGCCGGGGGGAGGCCTGGCGGTCGGCCATAGGCATGCTGGCCAAGGTGGGGCTGCCCAACCCGGCCCAGGCCGCGGAAAGCTATGCCCACCGCTTTTCCGGGGGCATGCGCCAGCGGGTGGTGTTGGCCCTGGCCCTGGCCCTTTCGCCCGAAATTCTGGTGGCCGACGAGCCCACCACCGCCCTGGACCCCACCATCGCCGCCCAGGTGCTGGCTTTGATGGTCAGGCTGACCGCGGAAAACAATTCGGCGGTGCTGTTCATCACCCACAACTTGCGGCTCCTGCGCGGGCTGGCCCGGCGGGTGCTGGTCATGTATACCGGCCTGGTTGTGGAAGAGGCGCCGGTGCCCCTGATTTTCGACCAGCCGGCCCATCCCTACACCCGGGGGCTCCTGGCGGCCCTGCCCCCGCCCCTGAGCCAGACCGCTCCGGAACGCCTCGTGGCCATCCCCGGCCTGCCTCCGGTGCCTGGCCGGTGGCCGGCGGGCTGCCCTTTCGCGCCCCGCTGCGATCGGGTTTTCGAGCCCTGCGGCCGGGCGGTGCCGCCCTGGTTTGATTTGGGCGGCGGGCAAAAGGCGCGCTGCTATTTGTATGGGGGCGGCCGATGCTGAGCTTGGAAAACGTTCATAAAACCTTTCAGCCCGGCCGGAGCTTCAGCG
>JAVBTP010000214.1:0-6599 GCA_031556115.1 Candidatus Adiutricaceae bacterium | reverse complement strand
TGCTGGGCCAGGTGGGGATCGGGCCAGGGGTGACCATCGGGGCCGACGCGGTCTTGGCCGGCCAGGCCGGGGTGGGCAGCGGTGAAATACCGCCTGGCCGCCAACCCTGGGTCGGCACGCCCGCCCGGCCGATGGGGGAGGCCTACCAGACCCAGGCCCTTTCCGTTTCTTTGTTGCCAAAACTGCGAAAATTTTTTCAATTGCTGAAAAAAAGCGAAACCTATCATGATTTGCAGGTGGCTTTTCTGCAAACCGAACCCCGGGACCAGGTGAAAAAATGACGGCCGCGCCCTATGACATTTCCACCATCATGTCTATTCTGCCCCATCGCTATCCCCTTCTGCTGGTTGACCGGGTCACCAGCCTCGACCCTTGGAAAGCCATTTCCGCCTATAAAAATATCACCTTCAACGAACCCCATTTTCAGGGGCACTTTCCGGGTCAGCCGGTCATGCCTGGCGTACTGATGGTGGAGGCCATGGGTCAGGCCGCGGCTCTCTTCATCACCCTGTCCCGGATGGAGGCCCCCGATCGGGTGCCCGACGGGGTGGAACTGCCGGACCTGGAAGGCCGGGTGGCCTTTTTTGCCGGATTTGACAAAGTCAAATTCCGCCGCCGGGTCATCCCCGGTGACCGTCTGGACATGGAAGTCACCCTCTTGCGGCTCGGCAGCCGCATCTGGAAGGTGGCCGCCGCCGCTTCGGTGGACGGGCAAAAAGCGGCCGAGGCGGAAATGACGGCCGCCGTCTCGTAATGTCCGGCCCGCGGCGCCCGGCCCCGGCCGGCTGGTGAAGAGAGGGCCAGTCCGGCTCCCGGCCGCCCTGACGGCGCGGCCGGCCTTCGATTGCTAACCAATATCCGTGTCCATGAGAGATCGCTTGATCATGTCCATACACCCCACGGCCATTATCGACCCCAGCGCTGAAATCGATTCCACCGCCAAGATCGGCCCCTACGCCCTCATCGGTCCCCGGGTGGCCGTCGGGCCGGAAGTCGAGATTATGGGCCACGCCTTTATCGACAAAGATACCGCCATCGGCCGCGGTACCCGCGTCTTTCCGTTCGCCTCCGTGGGCGCCGACCCGCAGGACCTGAAATACCAGGGCGAACGGACCCGCCTGGTGATCGGGGAACGGGTCACCATTCGCGAATCATCCACCATCCACCGGGGTACCGAAGGGGGCGGCGGGGTGACCGAAATCGGCGACGGCTGCCTGATCATGGCCACGGTTCACGTGGCCCATGACTGCCGCGTGGGGTCTGGCGTGATTTTGTCCAGCTACGCGGTGTTGGCCGGCCACGTCATGGTGGGGGAGGGAGCCATTATTGGCGGTTTGTCGGCCATTCATCAGTTCTGCCGAGTGGGGAAATACGCGTTCCTGGGGGGCGGATCGGGCGTGGCCAAAGACCTGCCGCCCTACATGGCCGCGGCCAGCAGCGGTTCCCGGGACGTGGTTTTGGCCGGCCCCAATGTGGTGGGCCTCCGCCGCCGCCAGGTGCCGGCCTCCACGGTGAAAGCTCTGAAAGGCGTGTTCGAGCTGGTTTGCCGCGGCCATCGGCCCCTGGCCGAGGCTCTGGCCGAAGCCGAGGCCGAGTATGGGCAGTTTCCCGAGGCTCGTGAATTCATTGATTTTTATCGCTCATCCGAGCGTGGGGTGTATCGGTGAGCGCCGGCGGTGGGGCGGTCTTCGGGGAGTCGCGTATCGGGGGGCCGGTTATCGGGCTGGTGGCCGGTAACCGGGAACTGCCGGTGATGGTGGCTGAAAAGCTGCGGACTCTGGGGCGTCCGCCGGTGGTGGTGGGTATCGAAGGGGAGGCCGACCCCCGTCTGGAAGCTCTGGCCGGCCGCTTCGTGTCGCTCAAGCTGGGGCAGCTGCGACTGACGATCGAGTTTTTTCAGGCGGCCGGGGTGCGGGATTTTTTGATGATCGGCGGCATCGAGCGGGAAACCATTCTGTTCAATTACGAGCCTGACGCCTTATTTTTAGCGATGTTGGACACCTTGGCCGATTTCCACACCGACAGGCTCCTCAAGGCGGTGGCCGCCCGTATGGAGGAGGCGGGTTTGAGGCTCGGGTCGGTGGCGGAACTGTTACCGGAGCTCCTGACCCCCTCTGGGGTTTTGACCCGGAAAAAACCGGACGAGGAGTTGACGGCCGATCTCAAGGTGGCCTGGCGCATCGCCAAGGAATTGGGGCGTCTGGATCTGGGGCAGACGGCGGTGGTCAGCGACCGCATTACCCTGGCCGCCGAGGCGGCCGAAGGCACCGACGCGGCCGTGGCGCGGGGCGCCTCTTTGGCCCAAAAGCCGGTGGCCGTGGCCAAGGTGGTCAAGCCCACGCAGGATGTGCGCCTCGATCCCCCGGTTATCGGGCCGGAGACCATTCGGGTCATGGCCCGGGCCAAGGTGGGCGCCCTGGCGGTGGAGGCCGGCCGGGTGCTGATCGTCAACCCCTCGGAAACCATCCGACTGGCCGACGACGCCGACCTGGCCCTGGTGGCCTGGACCGATGAACTGGCCGGCTACCGGGGGGGAGACCCGTGCTGAGTTAAAAATTACGTATGTAATTTTTAACGGTAATTTGAAAGATGGTAATTTAAGAATTGGAAACCCGCATGGCTGATCCAGACAGACATTCGCTCAGCACCGCCTCCGCCGGGCCGGTCAAAATCATGATTTCGGCCGGGGAGAGTTCGGGTGAGATCCACGGCGCGGCCTTGATTCAGGCCGCCCGGCGGCGCGGTCTGGATTGGCGGTTTCTGGGGCTGGGCGGCGACCGGATGGCCGAGGCCGGGGCGCGGCTGCTGGGCCACGTCCACGAGACCGCGGTCATGGGCCTCACCGAGGTGCTGGGTTCCTTGCGGCGTATATTGGCCGTCCGGGGGCGGCTGAAGCGCGGGCTGGAACTGGAGCGTCCGGCCGCCCTGGTCCTGATCGACGCCCCTGATTTCAACTTCGCCCTGGCCCGGCACGCCACGAGGCTGGGTATTCCGGTCATCTATTATATCTGTCCCCAGGTGTGGGCCTGGCGGGAGGGGCGTTTGCGGTTTCTGGCCCGCCACACCAGCCGCCGGGCCCTTTTATTCAATTTCGAAAAAGAGTTCTATGAAAAACGGGGGGTGAGCGCCGATTGGGTGGGTCACCCCATTTTGGATGAGCTGCCCCCTTTGGGGAGCCGCGATGAAATGAAAGCGGACCTGGGCTTTTCACCCCAAAAGCGGCTTTTGGCCCTCTTGCCCGGCAGCCGCCGCCAAGTGCTGGAGCGTCTGGCTCCCGTCTTTTTGGCCGCGGCCGACCAACTTCTGGATCGGGATGAGGCTCTGGAATTGGCCCTGCCCCGAGCCGACACCATTGACCGGGATTTTTTGGCGTCCTTTTTGGAACAGGCTTCCCCCCGGGTGCGGGCCCGTCTGCGGGTCCTGTCCGGGGTGTCGCGCCAGGTGCTGGCCGCGGCCGACGCGGCCCTGGTGGCCTCCGGCACGTCCAGCGTCGAAGCCACCTTTTTGGGGACTCCCATGGTGGTGGCCTATCAGGTCAGCCGCCTGTCCTGGTCGCTGGGCCGGGCCCTGATCAAAGTGCCCTACGCCACCATCGCCAACCTGGTGGCCGGCCGGGAGGTGGTCCCGGAATTTTTCCAGGAACAGGTTATGGCCGAAAACCTGTCCGCCGCGCTTTGGCCTCTTTTGGCCGGCGGTTTCGCCAGGGCGCGGATGATCGATGACCTGACCACGGTCCGCGCCGCGCTGGGAGCCCCTGGCGCCTCCGACCGGGTGGTGGAGATCATCACCCAGGAACTGGGCGGGAGGGGCCGATGATCGTCGAGTTCTTGGCCGAGCGGGATTTTCTCATAGCCTGGGTGCTCAACCCGGCTCCCCATCGCCTGGGGGTTTTGGCCATGACCGGCCGGGAGATGACCATCTCTCAAAGCCGCGTTCTGAATTCGGTGGAGTTGCCTGATCCGGAGACCAAGGCCGGGCGGCTGGAGTTGCTGAAAGCCGTTGACGCGGCCCGGCGGGCTCTGGCCGACACTGTGGATTTGGGTGAGCTGTGGGAGATTTTGGAAGGGGAGGGCGCCGAGTTCCCCTATGAGTCCCTGGCTTCGCTGTATTTTGGGCGGTCCGCGGGGGCCGACGAAGTTTCGGCTCTGGCCCGGGCCGTCTTTGCCGATGGACTGCGATTCCGCTTCACCCCCCAGGCCGCGGTGCGGCACGAGGCCGAAGAGATGGCCCGCCTGGCCCAGGTCAGGCGCCAGGCCGAGGAGGCGGAGGGGGCTTTGACGGCCATGGCCGAATGGCTGCGCTCCTGGCTGAAAGGGGGGGCCGCCCCTGAACCGCCCGAGGCCGGCCGGGCCCGGGAGATGTTATTGGACCTGGCTCTTTGGGGTGACAAGGCCCAAAAACGCGCAGAGGCGAAAAAACTTCTGGAGCGGGTGGGTCTCCCCCAGGATGAGGGCGGCGCCGGCCGGGCCCTGGTGGCTCTGGGCGAGTTTTCCCGCCACGAGAATTTGGAACTGCGGCGGCTGGAGATTCCCACCGGTTTCAGCCCGGAGGCGGTGGCCGAAGTGGCCCGGCTGACCGCCGGGGCCGGCGGCCGCCGATCCGGCCGCCTGGACCTGACGGCGCTGAAAACCCTGACCATCGATTCCAACGGCGCCCGGGACCTCGATGATGCCATTTCCATCAAGTCTTTGGCCGGGGGACGCTGGCAGGTGGGCATCCACATCACCGATGTGGCCGAGTTCATCACCCCTGATTCGCTTTTGGAGATTGAGGCCCGGGCCCGGGCTTCCTCCGTTTACCTGCCCGAGGGCAAATACCCCATGCTCCCGGGCGAACTCTCGGAGGGGTTGCTGAGCCTGACCCCGGGTGACGTCAAACCGGCTTTTTCCTTTCTGGCCACCCTGGAAAAAGACGGGGCGGTGTCCGATTATTCGGTGGCTTCCAGCCTGATCCGGGTGGACCGCCAATATTCTTTTTCCGAGGCCGACCAAAGTCTGGATGAGGATTCCGACCTGGTGGACCTGTGGGATCTGGCCCAAACCCTCATCGCCCGGCGGGAGGCCCAGGGCGGACAGAATCTGAATCTGCCCAAACTCAATGTCTATTTTTTGCCTGACGGCACCCTTTCGGTGGGCCTGACCCAGTGGGACACCCCGGCCAAGACCATCGTCGGGGAACTGATGATCCTGGCCAACTATCTGGCCGCCGATTATCTCCATACCAACGGCTGCCCCTGCCCTTACCGATATCAGGAAAAAGCTCGGGAAGCCGGGGCCGAGGCGGTTCCGGCCGACGAAGCGGCTCTGCCCGCCGCCGATCTTCACCTGGCCCGGAATCTGGCCGCCCGCCGCCGCACCGGCCGATCCGGCTTGAGCTTTGTCCCCGCCCCCCACCACGGATTGGGGCTGCCGGTTTACACCGCCTTCACCGCCCCCATGCGACGGTATCTGGATCTTCTGGTGGCCCGCCAACTGCGCGCTTTGGCCGACGGCGGCCAGGGGGTCATGGCCGAACAGGAGTTTTTGCGTCTGGCCCTGCCGGCGCATGAATTGGCGATGGGTATTCAGAAAATGCAGAACAACCGGCAGCGTTACTGGCTGAAAACCCATCTGGCCGACAAGATCGGCAAGGAGTTTTCCTCCCTGGTTTTCGAGCAGCGGGACCGCCGCCTGCGGGCCTGCCTCACCGACTATATGCTGGAAGTGGACGCGTTTCTCCCCAAAAACGAGGGCGGCCGCACCCCCGCCTTTTTCGGGCGGCGTTTGAGCCTGAAACTGCATTCCGTCCCCCCCGGTGATGACTCGCCGCGTTTTGAGGTCATGCTGTGAGCGTGATCGCCGCCTCACCCCCGGTCAAGCCGTTTACGGCCGTCTTCGCCGCCGAACGGCCGTGGATCGGGGAAGGCCTGGCGGCCATGAACGCTATCCTCGGCGGGGAGCCGGACATCCTCAGCCCCGAGTTCCCGGTGGTGGAGACCGCGTATTACGCCGAGGAGATGGGCCATGCTTTGGTGAAAGTCTATGCCTCGTGGCCGAAACTGATGGCGCCGGAGCATCTGGTGGAGGTAAAAATGGCGGCCATGGACTGGGAGCGGCAAAACTCGCCCGGCGGCCGGCGGCGGGTCAATCTTGACCCCGGCTATGTGTTCAGCGGCGGGCTGGTCTTGTCCACAGCCAAGTTTCGGGGCCATCGACTCCCCTTGGGCCGGGGGCTCTGGGGTGAACTGACGCTCAATTACCATCAGGGGCGTTTCATGGCTTTTCCCTGGACGTATCTTGATTATCAGCGGCCCGACATCCAGGCCTGGTTGCTGATGATGCGCCAGAACTATATGGCCGCTCTGAAGGAGCGGGGCTGAAAAAGTTTAGCCGGCGGGTCAATATGTGGAATTCTCGGCGGGGTTGGCCGCTTGGAGGTTATAGATGATCAGAAGCATGACCGGTTTCGGCTCGGCGGCCGGGGAATTCGCCGGCCGGACTTTGACCGTGGAAGTTAAAAGCGTCAACAACCGTTTTCGGGAAGTGGTCACCAGGATGCCCAAAATTTGCGCACCCCGGGAGGACGCCGTTAAAAAGCAAGTGGCCGCCCGCCTGGAGCGG
>JAVBTP010000264.1:0-5925 GCA_031556115.1 Candidatus Adiutricaceae bacterium | reverse complement strand
GTTCCCGCAGAGGGGGCACCCGGATATTGACCACGTTGAGCCGCCAATAGAGATCCTCGCGAAAGCGGCCGGCGGCCACCTCGGCGGCCAGGTCGCGGTTGGTGGCGGCCAGAAAGCGCACGTTCACCTTTTCCGTTTCATCGGAGCCCAGGGGCTGGATCTCGCCTTCCTGAATGGCGCGGAGCAGCTTGGCCTGGAGAGCGGGGCTGGTTTCGCCGATCTCGTCCAGAAAGACGGTGCCCCCGTCGGCGGCTTTCAGGCGGCCTTCCCGCCGGCGCTCGGCGCCGGTGAAGGCGCCCTTTTCATGGCCGAAAAGCTCGGCCTCCAAAAGATTTTCAGCCAGGGCCGCGCAGTTGATGGTGATAAAAGGCCGGTCGGCCCGAGTGCTTCTCCGCTGGATGGCCCTGGCCACCACTTCCTTGCCGACCCCGCTTTCGCCAGTGATCAACACCGTGGCTTCGGCCCCGGCCACCAGATCGATCATGTCCAGCACCTGGCGAAAAGCCGGTGACGAACCCAACAGGCCCTCGGCCTCCCCCGTCCCCCACAGGCCGGCCTTTTTTTCCTCTTTCAGGTTTTTATGCTCCAGAGCCCGGTCAATGGCGATTTTTACCAAATCCAGGTCCAGGGGCTTGATGAGATAGTCATAGGCGCCGACCTTCAGGGCCCGCACCGCGTCCTCCACCTTGGAATAGGCGGTCATGATGATAACAGGCGTGTTCTGGTTGCGGCCGCCCTTTTTGAATTCCTCCAGAGCCGACAGGCCGTCCAGTTCCCCCATGCGCACATCCATCAGGATCAGGCCGAACGTCTGCACCCGGCCCATTTCCAGGGCTTCCCGGCCGTTTTTGGCCACCACGGTGGGGTGGCCCCAGTCGGCCAGAACGGTCTTGAGCATGTACAGGTGCTCGGGGTCGTCGTCAACTATCAACACCGGAGGTTTGGCTGCTGGGCTCATATGATTCGCTTTCATGCATTTGGAAGGAGATGGTGACCAGCCCGCCGCCGGAAGGCGGTGTGGCCAGGGTGATATCCGCGCCGGCGTGGGCCCGGATGGTCTTTTCCACCAAGGCCAGCCCCAGGCCGGTGCCCTCGACCTTGGTGGTGAAATAGGGCACAAAAGGCTGGGCCAATTGTTCGGGGTTGAAGCCGGGGCCGTTATCGTGAAAAGTCAAGACAGCCCGATGGCCGTCGGCGGTCAGGGTCACGGCCAGTCGGCCGCCCTCGCCTCCGCTCCCGGCCGCCTCGATGGCGTTGAGATACAGGTTGAGAAAAGCCCGGGAAAGATGGGCCTCGTCACCTTCGATGATCACCGGAGCCTGGGGCAGGTTCAGGACGATGTCCACCGCCTGGCCGCGGGCGTCGTGGCCGGCCAGGGTGGCCATTTGCCGCGCCAGTTCGGCCAGGTCCAAGGGCTCGGCTTTAATTTCCGTGGGCCGGGCGTATTCTAAAAAGTCGGTGATAATGGTATTGAGGCGGTCCACACTGGCCAACATGACCTCCAGGGCCTCGCGGTCGCCCGGGTCGACGGGCCGGCCGGGCGCCCCGGGCGAAACCGAAGCGGCGGCCGGTTTGTTCAAAAGGTGCTGGCTCAAGCCGCGAATGGCTCCCAAAGGATTGCGGATCTCGTGGGCCAGGCCGGCGGCCAGGCTCCCCAAGGCGGCCAGGCGTTCTTTTTTGGCCAATTCGGCCCTCAGCCGGCCCACCTCGCCGAGGTCTTCCATCAAAATGACCTGGCCCAGGGGGTGGCCGTCGTCACTGATCACCGGCCCGGCCGTCAACGCCACCCGCACCGGCGGCCCGCCGACGAAGCTGAGATCCACCTCGCGGCCGGTCAGGGTCTCTTCCGCGGGAAAGCGCCCGGCCGTGAGTTTTTCCAGAGTCTGCCCCAGAAATGTCTTTTCGGTCAGCCCGCTGATGGCCAGGGTGGCCTGGTTGACCAGGGTGACCCGGCCCAGGCTGTCTTTGAGAATGACGCCGGTGGGCAGCCGGCCGATGAGTTCGGCGGCCAGGGCGTTGGTGTCCTGATACATCTGCCGGGCCAAGCGGGAGTTGTGGCCCCAGAACAGGGCCAGCACTCCGCCCAGGCCGGCCAGGCAAAACAGGCCGATAAAAACGGCCGCGGTGCGCACCCGGCTGTGGCTGATTTTTTCATACGGGGTCAAATCGAAACCAACCCACAGATACCGTATGGCCGGACTTCGCCGCCCCTGTCCGGGAGGCGGCGGCGGGGTCAGGCCGGAGCCGGGCTCCTGGCCGCGGGCCCAACCGGGCCCGGAGCGCTGGCCCTGGCCGCCATGATGTGGCCCCTCGATCATGATTTTTCGGGGCAGGGGCCAAAAAGGGCGGTACACCAGATACACCCAGCGATTATCGACTTTTTCCACCCGGAAGTTGGGGCTGATGGCGCCGCCGGCATAGGCCGGCATTTGGGGATTCTGAAAAACCGTGCTCTCGGGCATGATATCCCCCACCAGAACCAGGGGCTGCCCGGTTTCATCGGTCAGGGCCAGAAACAGGACGTTGTCGTTGCCTTCCAGATTATTCCAAAAAGTTCGCAGGTGGTCTTCCTCCCATCGCCCGCCGAACCGGATCCGGCCCAACATCTCCAAAGAGTGGATCAGCACTTCCCCCCGTTGCAGAAACATCTCCCGCAGATGGCCCTGTTCCCGCCGGTAGTCGCGGTTGAACATGATCCCGGCCAGGGTCATGGTCCCTAAAACCGTAACCAGGATGATCCAGGGCGGCACCTTGGGCCATTTGGATGTGGGGCGGCGAAGACGATGGTTCATAAATCCCCCGATGAGTAGATAGTATACAGCAATTTCGGTTATTTTTTAAGCAAAAATGTTTTCCCCATCATCAGCCAAAATTTATTTATACATTATTTTAATTAGTTACCGCAAAATTCAAATTTTGGCACAACGCTTGTAATGCACAATAAGCACCAAGCGGGGCTTCAAGCCCGCGAACCAGCCCCCAGGGGGCGCAACCCACCTCAGGAGGACCTGATGACCATAAAAAAAACCATCCCGGCCCTTGCTTTGGCCTTGATTATAGCCGCCACCAGCGGCCTGGCCCTGGCCAAGGCGAATAAGGCTGGCCAGCCCGGCGATAACCAGGCTCCGCCCGCCATCAGCCAGATGAGCTCTGAAGATCAGACGGCCCTAGCCGCCCTGTGGAAGGCTCATCAGGAAAAAGCCGCCCCCCTGCGCGATCAAATGTGGGCCAAGCGTATGGCCTACCAGGCGCTGATGGCCAATCCCAACACCAAGCCCGGCGACATCCAGCCGGTGATCGACGACATGCTCAGGATTAAAACCCAGCTCCGGACCGAGCGGGAGGCCTTTTTCAACCAACTGGAAGCCAAAGGGTATAGCGTGGAACAGTTGCGGTCTCATTTCTGGCCAGACGGCCACGGCCGCCATTGGCGCGGCGATTGGCGCGGTGGTCCTTGCGGGCGGGATTGGGATGACGACGGCCATGGCTATGGCCCCCATCGAGGCGGTATGATGAATGACATGTCCGGCATGATGGACGGTTACCAAGGCCGCGGCCTGAACTACAATCAACGCGGCTAACTGACGGCACCGCCCCCTCCCCCACCGCAGGGGGCGGGCTTCCCCCCTGGCTTGACGCCTGTTTATATATGCCCGAAGGGCGGCCCTTCAAATCGACGTATCGGCCGCCCACCCTTCCCCAGGCCCCGGCCTGTTTACATATGGACACAAACTCCAATATCAGGACCACCCGCTCAGCGACCATCCGCTCAGCGGGTGGTCTGTTCCGGCCCTATAAAAGGGCGGGTGACTGGCAGCGTCCGAGGGCGCATTTTTGCTTAGAGCGTTTTGCGATTTATCAACCCGGCAGTTGGCGAAGTCGGTTCTCGGCGGCGGAAGTCCAGTGATTTCGGGCTTTGGCGAAATCACGGGTATGACTTATTTTGTGGCCGGAGTAATAATGGAATTCCAGCGGAAACCGGGCGCATCCGGGCCGGGCCGGACGGCAACGATCAGGAGCGGGGGCCGGGGGGGGCATCCCACATCTTGTCGCTTAAATAGCGAAAGCCGGTGTCGCAGAGGATGGTGACCACCTGGGCCTCCCGAGGGAGGTCGCGGGCCAGCTTGAGGGCGGCCACCACGTTGGCCCCGGAACTGAGCCCCACGAACAGCCCTTCCCGCCGGGCCAGCCGGAGGGTCATGCGCCGGGCTTCCTCGGTGGAGACGATGATGCGGCCGTCGTTGAGCGAGTCGTCATAAAAACTGCTGCGCGACGTGGAGCCGGGGACATAGCGGATGCCCTCCAGGCCGTGGAGGGGGGTGTTGGGCTGCATGGTCAGGCATTGGACGTCGGGGTTAAAGGCCTTCAGGCGCCGGGCCACGCCCACGAAGGTGCCGGCCGTGCCCAGGCCGGTGATGAAATGGGTGACCCGCCCCCGGGTCTGTTCCCAGATTTCCACCCCGGTGGTGTTGTAATGGGAACGCCAGTTCTCCTCGTTGTTGTATTGGTCGGGATGGAAATAGCGGCCGGGATTTTTGGCAAACACGCTCCGCACCACTTCCACCGCGCCCTCACGGCCCAACAGGGGATCGGTCTCGATGATCTCGGCGCCCAGGGCCTTGAGGATGCGCTGCCGCTCCTGGTTGGCGTTGCGCGGCAGGCACAGGGAGACCTTATAGCCCAGCGTGGCGCAGATCATGGCGTAGGCGATGCCCATATTGCCGCTGGTGGCGTCCAGAAGGGTCTTGTCGAAATTCAGGGCTCCCGACCGGATACCCTCCCGGATCATGGCCCTGGCCGGCCGGTCCTTAACCGAGCCGCTGGGGTTGAGGAATTCGGCCTTGACCAGGATGCGGGCCCCCTCCTCCTCTTCGTCGAGGTGCCGCAACCGGAGTAAAGGGGTCGTTCCGATCGAGTCAAGCAACATATTTCACCATATCAGGCCTCGTCCACCAGGCAACTTCAAATCACCCGAAATCCAGCCGCCCATCCCACCGCCAACTATCGAAAACATGATTCCTGACCGGCCCGGGGCTCAGCCCCCCAGACCTAATTTGCGCATGCGGTGCAAAAGGGTCGAACGCGGCAGGCCCAGAATCCGGGCCGCGCCTTTGGGGCCGGCCACGACCCCGCCGACATGTTCCAACACCTTCCGGATGTGCCGGCGCTCCATTTCGGCCAAGGACTCCAGAGCCGTCGAACCGGACCCGGCGCCGGTTTCCGCCTCGGCCCGGAACGCCTGGGCCCCTCCCCGCCCCCGGGCGTTTTCAGCCAAAAAATAACTTTCCGACTGTTCGATGACTTCCCTGACCAGGGCGGAGGTCAATTCGCCGTGGACGTTTTGGGTGATCACCAGCCGGGTCATGAGGTTCGACAGTTCGCGGGTGTTGCCCGGCCAATAGTAGGCCGACAGGGCCGTCAGCACCGCGCTGTTGTACACCAGATCCGGCAGGCCCACCCGGGCCGCCGACTGGGACGACAAAAGCATGGCCAGGGGCGGAATATCCTCCGGCCGCGCCCGCAAAGGCGGCAGTTCGATGGTGTAAACCGAGATCCGGTGAAACAGGTCACTCCGCAGCCGCCCCTGGCTGATGGCCTCGCCCACGTGGACGTTGGTGGCGGCGATGATGCGCATGTCCACCATGATGGGCTCGCTCTCCCCCACCCGCTCGAAGCTGGAATCATCCAGCACCTGCAAGAGCTTGGACTGCATGTCAAAAGACAATTCAGCCACTTCGTCGAGAAAAAGGGTGCCCTTGTGGGCCAGCTCAAACCGGCCGATGCGGTTTTTGGTGGCCCCGGTGAAGGAGCCTTTGGCGTGGCCGAACATTTCACTTTCAAAAAGGCTGCTGGCCAGAGACGGGCAGTTGACCCGCACGAAATGCCCGTCAGCCCTGAGGCTCCGGTCGTGGATGTGGCGAGCGA
>JAVBTP010000096.1:0-4023 GCA_031556115.1 Candidatus Adiutricaceae bacterium | reverse complement strand
ATTCGAGGCGGCTTTCAAGAGCATTCCCCACCTGACCTGTTTCGCGGTGAAGAGCTCGGCCAATTTATCGCTTTTGCGCCTGGTGGCCGAACGCGGCCAGGGGGCGGATATCGTCTCCGGCGGCGAACTGTTCAAAGCGCTGAAGGCCGGTGTCGATCCCCGGCGGGTGGTGTTTTCCGGAGTCGGCAAAACCGCCCGGGAGATGGGGGAGGCTCTGGCCGCCGATGTTCTGATGTTCAACGTCGAGTCGGCCGAGGAGATGGACCTCTTGGCGGCCACGGCCGGCCGTCTGGGCCGCCGGGCCCGGCTGGCGCTGCGCATCAACCCCGATGTCGATCCTCATACCCACCCCTACATAGCCACCGGTTTGAAAGAGTCGAAAGTCGGCCTGGACCCGGCCACGGCGCTGGAGCTGTATAAAAAGGCCGCCCAAAATCCCCGCCTGGAAGTGGCGGGCATCGCCTGCCACATCGGTTCCCAACTGCTGAGCGCCGGCCCCTTTCTGGAGGCGGCCGCCCGGCTTAGGGCCCTGGTGAGGGAACTGGCCGCCGCGGGCATCCGGCTGCGATATTTCGACATGGGCGGCGGTCTGGGCATCCGGTACCACGATGAGACCGCGCCCGATCTGGCCGAATACGCCGCCGGCCTGAAGGAACTGCTCGACGACCTGCCCGGCCTGACCCTGGTTGTGGAGCCCGGCCGCTATATCGCCGGCAACAGCGGGGTGTTGGTGGTGGAGACGCTCTATAACAAGACCAACGGCGGCCGCCGGTTCGTGGTGGTGGACGGCGCCATGAACGATTTGGTCCGGCCCAGCCTGTACGGCGCGTTTCACGATATCCGGCCGGTCAAACGGGTGGACGGGGCCGAAGTCGCCCTGGTGGATGTGGTGGGACCCATTTGCGAATCCAGCGACTTTTTGGCCAAGGACCGGCCCCTGCCGGAGGTGGCGGCCGGCGACCTCTTGGCGGTGATGAGCGCCGGAGCCTACGGCTTTACCATGAGTGGCAATTACAACGCCCGGCCCCGGGCCGCCGAGGTGCTGGTGGAGGGAGACTCCTTCCGCGTCATCAAGCCTCGGGAAACCTATGAGGACCTGGTGCGCGGCGAGCGGGAGGCTTTGGCCGGCGCCGGCCTTTCGTAATCGACCCGACTTCATACCATGCGGGAGCCGGAAGGCTCCTGGGAGAGAATAATGGAAAAATTCGCCTTTTATAAGTACAGCGGACACGGCAACGACTTCGTCATCATCGACAACTGGGACGGTCTGGTGCCTGAAAAAGACTTGGGCACGGTGGCCAAGCTCATGTGCCGGCCCAAATTCGGCGTCGGCGCCGACGGGGCCGTGTTCATCATCCCCGGACCGGACGAAGTGGATTTCGCCTGGCGTTTCTTCAACGCCGACGGGTCGGAGGCCGACATGTGCGGCAATGCCGGCCGCTGCACCGCCCACCTGGCCGCCACTCTGGGCATCGCCCCCAATGAGATGTCTTTCAAGACCAAGGCCGGGGTGGTGGAGGCCGTGGTCCGCGACCGCCTGGTCCGGATCCAACTGCCCAAGGTGGGCCGCCCCGAAGGCGCCGCCCTGGTGGAGGCGGAGGGGGTCAGCCTGACCTATCACCGCCTGAACACGGGTGTCCCCCACGCCGTGGCCTGGGTGGACGACTTGGAGAGTCTCAACGTCTTCAAGGTCGGCCGGGCGGTGCGCCGCCATCCGGCGTTCGCCCCCGAGGGTTCCAACATCAATTTCGTCAAAATTCTGGGGCCCGACAAACTGGCTCTTCGCACCTATGAACGCGGGGTGGAGGATGAAACCCTGGCCTGCGGCACCGGCGCCACCGCCGCCGCTCTTCTGGCCGCGGCCCAGGGCCTGGTGACCTCCCCGACCGTGGCCTGCCAGACCCGGGGCGGCGAGGATTTGACCATCAGCCTTGAAGGCCCCCTGGAGGCCCCGGAAAAGGTCTTTCTGGAAGGCAAGGTGCGTTATCTGTTCTCGGCCCAGGTGGAGGCCGATCTGTTCCTGAAATAAAGCCATTACCCAAGGCCCGTGATTCGGCCGAACCCCATCGGGCCGCGTCGGCGGCCGGGATCTTTATACGGCGGGCCGTTTTTATAAAAAGGAAGCGAGAAACCCCTCGGCTTTCTGGTGAGGTGCTCCATGAACGGTATGTTTTTAAAAGGCGTCGTCACCGCCTTGGCCACCCCTTTCCGAAACGGGGCCTTGGACGAAGAGGCTTTGCGGCGTCACCTGCGATTTCAGGCCGAGGCCGGAGTCCAGGGCGTCCTGCCCTGCGGCACCACCGGCGAATCCCCCACCCTGAGCCATGACGAGCACAAACGGGTGGTCTCCATTGCCGTGGAAGAGGTGAAGGGTAAGGTCAAGGTGCTGGCCGGGGCCGGCTCCAATTCGACCCGCGAGGCCATCGACCTGGCCACCCACGCCCAAAAAGTGGGGGCCGACGCCATTTTGTCGGTCACCCCCTATTACAACAAGCCCACCCAGGAGGGCATTTTTCTGCACTACCAGGCCATTGCCAGGGAAGTGGATCTGCCCATTTTTCTCTATAACATCCCCGGCCGGTGCGGCGTGAACATCCTGCCGGAGACCATCGCCCGCATGGCCAGGGAGATCCCCACCGTGGCCGGGGTCAAGGAGGCCACCGGCGACCTCAATCAGATGATCAGGACCATCGAGCTGTGTCCCCCCGATTTTCTGGTGACCAGCGGCGACGACAGCCTGACCCTGCCGCTGCTGTCGGTGGGCGGCGGCGGGATCATTTCCGTGGCCTCCAACCTGATCCCCGAACCGCTGGTGGAGATGTGCCGGGCCTGGGAGGCCGGCCAGGTGATCCGGGCCAGGGAGCTGTTCTTTAAAATGCTGCCCCTCTTCAAGGCTCTGTTCCTCGAATCCAACCCCATGCCTCTGAAGGCCTCGCTGGGCCTGGCCGGGATGATGGCCCCGGAGATGCGCCTGCCGATGTGCCAGCCCAAGGCCGGCACGGTGGACGCCTTGAAGCCGCTTCTGAAAGAATGGAGGCTCATCTGATGTCCGCCCCCAAAAAAGTGGTGGTGTGCGGCGCCCTGGGCCGGATGGGGCAAAAAGTCATCCAGGCGGTGCGGGGGCGGCGGGATTTGGTTTTGCACGGGGTGGTGGAACGCCCTGACAGCCCGCTTCTGGGCCGGAGCATCGGGCCTTTGGTGGGCGACGCCGACCTGAACCTGAGCCTCACCGCCGATCTGGCCGAGGCCGGCCGGGGAGCCGACGTCTATATTGATTTCACTTCCGTGGAATCCACCCTGGCGTATCTGGCCCGGGCGGCGGAAATGGGCCTGGCCGCGGTCATCGGCACCACCGGCCTGAGCCAGGACCAGCGTAAACAGCTGGCCCGGGCCGGCGGGCGGATTCCCGTCCTGTGGGCGCCCAACATGAGCATCGGGGTCAATGTCATGTACCGGATCGCCGCGGCCATGACCAAAATGCTGGGCCGGGATTATGATATCGAGATCGTCGAAACGCACCACCGCCTGAAGAAGGATGCCCCCAGCGGTACGGCCGTCAAGCTTCTGGAGACCGTGGCCCAGGCCCGGGAGTTGTCGCCGGAAGTCATGGTCACCGGCCGGGCCGGCCAGGTGGGGGAGCGGACCGATGACGAGATCGGGGTCCTGGCCGTGCGGGGCGGGGACATCGTGGGCGACCACACCGTGTATTTCTGCGGCCCCGGCGAGCGGCTGGAACTGACCCACCGGGCCCACGCCCGCGACCCCTTGGCCCAGGGCGCGGCCCGGGCCGCCTCCTGGCTGGCCGGCCGGGCGCCCGGCCTCTACACCATCGACGACACCCTGGATTTCAACATGTGACCGCGACTCATCGGCCTTCAGTGTTGAGGAAGCCGCCGGTCGATGGGCCGGCGGCTTCGTTTGTGGGCCGGCGGGTATGCGGGGCGGGGTTTTGTACTGGGCGTTTCGGCGGTCGCCGAAAATCAGCCAGAGATCTTCGCGGTTTTTCCATTCCTGGGCCGGGTC
>JAVBTP010000110.1:0-5037 GCA_031556115.1 Candidatus Adiutricaceae bacterium | reverse complement strand
AGGCGCAGCCCCGCCGCCTCCCGCCCGGCCCGTTGGATCATGTTGATCTGGGCCACATTGGACACCATGAACTCCCGGGCGCCCGCGCTGATGAGGTCGCCCAGTTCCTTGTTCAGCAAATTCTGGCGGCGAAGGAAGATCAGGGGCGGCAGGCTCCAGACCAGACGGTCCAACTCGCCTTTGAGGTGGCGGCGGTGGTGGCGCACATGGCGCGCGTTGGGCACGGTCAGGGGCAGAATGATTCTCCGGGCCTCAAAATCGGCCAGTTCCCGCAGGTCCTCGGCCCGATCCAGCCAGACCCAGAATCCGGGGCGGCCCTTTTCGGAGGAGTCGGTTTTGGCCCCGGCCCGCGCCTTGAGCTCCCCGGGCAGGGGCTTGGCCGCCGGCGGCCCGGCCGACCGGGCCGCTTCCTTGATTTTTTTGACCAGGGGTGAAGCGAGAAAAGCCCGTTCCTCATTGCCTGAAGCGACCTTGAACAGCCAGCCTTTTTGATCGGGGAGGTTCGGCCCGCCCAGGGTCACCGTGGACCCGGCCGGAGCCGACTCCGCCAAGCGGCCGTCCAGGGTGATGGTCTTCAGATTGAACCCCGCGCTCTCCTCCCCGGCTTTGGGTTGCAGGCGCAGGCGATCATTGACGGCCAGGGGCCGCTCCAGGGTCACGGTTCCTTTTCCCGCCCCCGCGGGTTCCATGACTCCCAACTTTATACCCGAAGTGGTGGCGTTCAGGGGCGCCAGGGCGCCTTCGATTTTCGCGGCCAGGGGGCCGCCGGTGGCCCGGCGGCCGGGGGCCTCGGCCAGAATATTGTCGGCCTCGGCCAAAGCGTAGGGCCAGTCACGGTCCGGCGCGTCGAGGAGCATCCGATAGGCGCGCACCACCCGGCTGACGTAATCGGGCCCCTTCATCCGGCCTTCGATTTTGAAGGCCGCGATGTTCAGGCGCCGCAGTTCGTTGAAATAGGGGGCGGCGGCCAGGTCGGTGGTGGAAAAAAAAGCGCCCCGCTGGCCGCCGCGCTGATAGGTGCGGCGGCAGGGCTGGGTGCAGCCGCCCCGCAGGGCGCTGCGGCCGCCCAAAAAGCTGGACATCAGGCACAGGCCGGAAAAGGAAAAACACAGGGCCCCATGGATGAAAACCTCCACCTCGATGGGGCTGTATTCGGACAGGGCGGCCACCTCGTCAAAGGCCAGCTCCCGCGCCAGGACGGCCCGGCTGAAGCCGGCCTTTTGCAGCATGACCAGGCCGGGCAGACTGTGCACGGCGGTCAGGGTGGAGGCGTGGCGGGGAATCGGTGAAAAGTATTTGGCGGCCAGGCCGCTGAGCCCCAGGTCCTGAAGGATCAGACCGTCCGGCTCATGAGCGGCGCCGGCGGCCAACAGCTTCCAGGCCTGACCCAATTCCCCTTCCTTGATAAGGGAATTCATGGCCAGATAGATTTTGACCCCGGCCGCGTGGGATTCGCGAATAACCGGCCCCAACTCGGCCAGGGAAAAGTTGTCGGCATAGGTCCGGGCCGAGAATTGGCCGAGGCCCAGATAAATCGCGTCGGCCCCGGCCTCCACGGCCGCCGCCCAGGCCGCCTTGGACCCGGCCGGGGCCAAAAGTTCCGGCGGGGATCCGGCGGCCCGAGGGCGCGTTTCTTCAGCCGGCTCGAACTCCCTCACCGAGGCGTGGGGCCGCCGTTCCGCCCCTGAACCTGACGCGGGCCGGGACTGACGAGCCCTGGCCGGGCGCGCTTTTCCGCCTGGTTCGCTCCCCCTCGCGGACCCGCGGGCATCCCCCGCCGCCTCCGGAGCGGAATGCGGCTGACGGCCCTCCGGCCTGGACGCCCGAGGCGGCCGACCCGGCCGCTCGCCCTTCTCTTTCCCCGGCCGGGGAGTTTTCGTCCGGCCCTGAGCCATCAGCGGACCTCCAACCCCAGACAGGCGGCGATATCGCGGGCCGCGGCCGCGACATAGGCGGCCCTGTCGGCCGGGTTCTGCCGTTTCCCCGCCTCGGGGAGGGGCACGCCCTGGGGAGCGATGTCCAGCGGCCGGTTGACCAGACCCGGTTTGGCCTGTATCTCAAATCCTTCCCGCAGCCGATCGTCAAAATACCGTTGCTGGAATTCGGCGAATTTCAGGGCGTGGGCCGTGGAATCCACCACCGCCCGTTCGCCCGGCCGCACCCAGCCCCGCCGCAGAGCCTCCCGCAGCCCGGCCAGCCCTTCGCCGCCCTGCGTGCACACCGTCAGCCCCGAACGATTGGCCAGGATCATGTGGTCCATGATATCCTGCTCCTCCACCTGGACGGTGAAAAAGCGTTCCTCGCCGGCCAGGCGATTGTATTCGGCGGCCATCTTCACCACCCGGGGAAAGGAGACCGGATCGCCGATCATGGCCGCCTGGGCCACCGACGGCCGCACGGTCACCGGCTGATAGGTCCGTTCCGGCCCCGGCTGGCTATAATAACGAAACACGGGGTCCGCGTGGCTGGACTGCACGGCCACCACCTTGGGCAGCCCGGCGATCACCTCGCAGCGGCGCAGCTTCAGCAAACCGCTCATGATCGCCGTGATGTTGCCCGCGTTGCCCACCGGCACCAACAGGGCCAGATCGCCCGTTTCATAGTCGAACTGCTGGGCCAGTTCGTAGGCGTAGGACTCCTGCCCCAGAACCCGCCAGGGGTTCTTGGAATTGAGCAGGGCCACCCGGTACTGTTCCGACAAGTACTCCACCACCTTCATGCAGTCGTCGAACACGCCCGGCAGTTCAAAAACTCTGGCTCCGGCCCCCAGCGGCTGGCTCAACTGGGGCGCGGTCACCTTGCCCTTGGGGAGCAGCACGGCGGATTTGACCTGGGAACCCAGGGCCGCCGCGTAGAGGGCGGCGGCGGCCGAGGTGTCGCCGGTGGAGGCGCAGACCGCCAGCACTTCGGTCAGGCCCTTGGTTCGGATGAGGTATTTGAGGTACGACAGGGCCGCGGCCATGCCCCGGTCCTTAAAGGAAGCGCTGGGATTCTGACCGTCATGTTTGATGAAAAAAGGAACGCCGACTTCCTCGATCAAATGGCCGGGCGCGGCCACCACCGGGGTGTGCCCCTCGCCCAGATACACCACATCCTCCAAGGGAATGAGGGGGGCCAGAAATTCATGGAACGTGAAAACGCCCGACAGGGACTGCGCGTTCAACAGGCGGCGGTAATCGAAGAGGCGACGCCAGAACGAGCCGGGCCGCTCCCGCAGACGGTCTTCCCGCGCGTCCTCCAGCAATAAAAGCCCCCCGCAGTCCGGACAGGTGTAATACAGCTCAACGGGAGGATGGACCTGGCCGCAGGCCAGACAGTGATAGCCCAAATCGCCCGAGGGCGCGGGGAGCAAGTGGGGCTGCAAATCTTCGGGAAAGTGTTCGAGTTTCATGAAAGGCACCTGTCAGGATTTTATTGCTCCGGCAACAAAATAAGTCGTACCCGTGATTTCGCCAAAGCCTGAAATCACTGGGCTTCCGCCGCCGAGAACCGATTGTGCCAACTGCCGGATTAATAGCGCGATCGTCGCGGTGGAAAAAAAGAAGAGAAAAAGCGGCTTTCCGCATTCGGAAAACCGCTTTCCCGGAACTTCGCGCCTTAATCGGCACGGGGCCGATTAGGCAAAGAGGCCAGTGACGATGCTGCTCAGCGGGAAGGCATAGAGCAGGATCAGGGCCACGACCAGGCCGTAGATGACCAGCGATTCCAAAAGGGCCAGACCGATGATCATGTTGGTGCGGATGATGCCGGTGGCTTCGGGGTTGCGGGCGATACCCTGCAGGGCGCTGAAGACGGCCAGACCCTGGCCGATGCCGGGGCCCAAAGTGGCGATGCCGATGCCCAGGCCGGCGGCCAGGGCGATGGTGCCGATGGCGCCCAAAGCGGCGGCGCCCACAGTGGGTTCGGGGGCGGCCAGGGCCACGGCGGCGATCCCCATGGTGGCCACGGCGGTGAAGAGGAAGACAATGGTTTTCTTCATGTGTTGCTCCTGAAACATTACGGTATTTGGCGTGGTGCTTTCACCGACGCCCGCCAAAGGCGGGAAGCCGGTTCGATTGGTCAGCCTCAGTGGGAGTCCGCCTGGGCGTCGCTGATGTAAATCATGGCCAGGAGGGTGATGATGAAGGCCTGCAAAAAGCCGGTGAACAGCCCGAGGAACATCATCGGCAACGGAGCGAAATAGGCCCCGGCCAGAACGAAGAGGATCAGAATGACCAGATCCTCGCCCATGACGTTGCCGAAAAGACGCAAGGACAGCGAAATCAGCCTGGAGAGGTGGCTGACCACTTCGATGACGAACATCAAGGGGGCCAGAGCCGGCATGGGCCCTAAAAAGTGCTTGATATACCCGAACCCGTGGCATTTGGCGCCCTGGTAATGAGTCAGGAGGAAAATAACAATAGCCAGCCCCACGGTGGTGTTGAGGTTGGAAGTCGGGGCGAAACTGCCCGGAATAAGCCCCTGGGCGTTGCAGAAGAAGACATAGATAATCAGAGTGGCCATGAGCGGGAAGAAGGGCCGCCCTTTTTCACCCATGATGGAAAGCTGAAAATTTTCAATCAGCTCGATGACGTATTCGAACAGGGTCTGCAGGCCCTTCGGCACCATGGTGATCTTGGAGGTGGCCAGCCGGCCCAGAACGATCAGAACCAGCATAATGAGCCAAGAATACAGAACATGCGGATATTCATGAGCAAAATGAGCCACCGGGCCGCCGATTCGATCGGCCAGCACGGCCAGAAACATTATGGGATGTTCCATCGCTTCCTCCAAAAAAGGGCTGAGAACCGAACTCTTAACTGGATGAGTATAGCAAAATTCAAACCCCGGATCAAGCTTTTCCGCTTTTCAGTACAGGGCGACCTCATTTGGCAATCATGCGTTTATGACAGAGAGTAGGAAGTCATTATCGAAGCCGGCGCGTAATCGTTTTTTTTTAATACTTCTTTTTTTTGAGTTTTCTTTTTGCAGCATATTAAGGGCCATATGTCGAATGACCGAGATGTTTGCCGGGGCATTTTCTCTGCGAATTCGCGA
>JAVBTP010000035.1:0-3922 GCA_031556115.1 Candidatus Adiutricaceae bacterium | reverse complement strand
ATTCGCCGGCCGCCGCCCTGGCCGGCAAATCCACATTGGTGGCCGAAACCAGGCGCACATCCACTTGGCGTTCCTTGGGATTCCCCAGCCGCTGAAAGGTGCCGTATTCCACCACCCGCAGAATCTTGGCCTGGGCCGGGAGGCTGAGGTGGCTGATTTCGTCCAGAAAAAGCGTGCCGCCGTCGGCCGCCTCAAAGCGGCCGGGGCTGACCCGGGCCGCGCCGGTGAAGGCGCCCGGCTCATAGCCGAAAAGTTCCGAGTCCACCAGGTTGGGGTTCAGGGCCGCGCAGTTGAGGGTCAGGTAGGGTCCCTTCCAGCGGGGGGAGAGGTAATGCAGCCGGGCGGCCGCCAACTCCTTGCCCGTGCCCCGTTCGCCCACAATGAGCACCGGCCGGTCGACCTTGGCCGCCCGCGATATCCGGTTCTTGGCCTCGATCAAGGCTTCCGACTCGCCCCATATGTCCGCCGGCGGGTGGTTCATGGGTCGCTCAATGCAGGTGATTCGCTTCGGCGGACCGGTCCACGTATTGGACAAAGACTTCCATGTCGCCTCCGCAGGCCATGCCGTCGAGGGCGGCCACCGAGGCGGTCATGGTCATCCGGTGCACCGAGGAAGCCTTGGACTGGAAAGCTTTTCCGGCCTCGGCCATGGCCTGGGCCTCGGCCAGGCCGCCGCCGATGGTGCCGCGGATGGAGCCGTCCTCCAGGACCAGCATCTGGCTACCCGCCTTGCGGGGGGTGGAACCCCGGGTGTTCAGAACGGTCACCACCACCGCCGGCCGGCCCTGGGCCCGTTGTTGATTCAACTGTTTCAGAATGTCGACGCGCATGAGACCTCCGTTTCTTAGAGGGAGATTCCGTCACTCAGCTGAAATTATCCGGATCGCAGCGCTTTCACCAGCCAGTCGTGCAGTTTCAGGCCGGGGATGAAACGCTCGAAAATATACTCGGCCGCGTCCGGCCCAAAAATTTCCTCGGGGGGGGCCGTCTCGGTCCAGCTGTAAAACCCCTTGTGCCGCAACCATTCGGCCATGGGGTGCGCCGGGTCGAGGCCGGCCGGCATCCGTTTATATTCCGGTTCGCTGAAGGCCGCCCCGGTCGTTTCGCTAAAATCCTTGATCAGCCGCCGAAAAGCCGCCGCCCGCTTGGGATCCAGAAAAGCCTGGCGCCAGCCCGCCAGCCCGGTTTCGCTGAACCGATAACAACCCACCGACAGCCCCAGGCTCTCCGGGGCCAGGTGGAAATAAAAGCCGGGGCATTCCAGCCGCCCCTCCGAGCCTTCCCACCACCACAGGGCCAGGTGGGTTTTATAGGGCGTCTTGTCGCGGCTGAACCGGGTGTCGCGGTTAAGGCGATAGATGGAACGGTCGGTGCGGGGGTCGGCCACGAGGTCCGGCCGCTTTTTTCGCAATAATTCGCCCACGGCCGTCACCAGTTCCCGGCCCGGCGTCAGGAGAACCTCCTCGGCCCGCTCCCTGTTTTCCAGAAACCAGGTCCGATTGTTGTTGTCCCTGAGCTCGGCCAGAAACTTTAGGGCTTCGCGGGTCAGGCGGGGCGTGGCGCGCATGGCTGGTTCACCTCTGATGTGTTTTGTGCCAACGCTGCTCCCAAATTCAAAGCAACTTGACATTACACGTTGAAACGGAAATGGACGATATCGCCGTCGGCCACCGGATAGGTCTTGCCTTCCAGCCGGAAGAGGCCTTTCTTCTTGGCCTCGTTGAGGCCCCCGGCCTGGACGAAATCGTCATAGGCCACCACTTCGGCCCGGATAAAGCCTTTTTGGATATCCGAATGGATGGCGGCGGCCGCCTCCCAGGCGGTTTCTCCCTGAGCTATGGTCCAGGCCCGGCACTCGTCCTCGCCCACCGTGAAAAAGCTGATCAGGCCCATGAGGCGGTACACCTCGCGGATGATGCGGGCCGAGGCCGCCTCGGCCAGACCGTATTCAGCCAGAAAATCGGCGGCCTCTTCCGGGGCCATACCGGCCAGGTCCTCCTCCAGCCGGCCGCGCACCACCACTTTGGGCCAGGGCCCGCCCAGATCAGGCTCCTGGTCGTCCTCATCGGCGTTGTTGAGAACCGCGAGCAAAGGCTTGGCCGAAAGAAAGGCAAAGCCGCGCAGCTTGGGGGACCGGGCCAGACCCTGGTCCAGGCGCAGAGGGCGGTTGGCCTCCAGTTCGGCTTTGGCCCCGGTCAGGAGGGCCAGTTCCTCAGGGTCGTTTTTCTTGCCGCGCTTGTTTTCCTCCGCTAGCCGTTCCAGCCGCTTTTCCACCACCACATAGTCGCTGACGATGAGTTCCGACTCCAGGTCGGCGATTTCCCTGGCCGGGTTGGGCGGGGCGGCGCCCTCCTGGTTGAAGTTGCGCAGAATCAGGAGCAGCGCGTCCGTTTCCCGAACTTTTTCCAAAGCGGCCTTGACCACGTCCTTGGGCTCGCCGGCGGGGTGGGGCAGAAAAAATTCCACCCGGGCCGGGGTGTGTTTTTTGGGCTGGTAGAGGGCGCTGAGCCGGTCCAGCCGCGCGTCCGGCACCAGGGCCTCGCCCTGGCGCGGGGTGAGGGTGCCGAAGGGCGGCCGGGGCAGCCCGGTCAGGGCCGAAAAAAGAGCGTCACGGCCGCTGCCCGGCCAGCCAATAATTCCCGCTTTCATGCAGATCTCCATATTCAACGTGGGCGCCCGAATCCCATGGCCGCAGCCGGCCGTCAGTCTCTGGAAAACCGGGGGAACCGGGCCGCAAGATCGGTCCCGTCGTTATCAGGCCGGATTATGCGCGCGTATGCGCTGGGATGGAAGATACGGCGGGCACGTCAGGCCCCCACCACACCCATCCTGGATCGTATTGTACCGGACCGGGCGGTGAAGAGCAATGAAAATGTGAAAACTATCGTTGATTATCGAAGATATACCAACAACTTGTGGCGATCGTCCGCCGTCGCCCCCTCATATGGCGGCCGACAGCAGGCCTAAGGATTCCGAAACCGCCTGGCGGGTGATCTGTTCCCGATCGCCAGATAAAACTCGGCGCTCGGCCCGGGTGCCCAGGTGGGTGGATACGGCCAGCCACACCAAGCCCACCGGCTTGCCGGGGCTTCCCCCGTCCGGGCCGGCAATGCCGGTGGTGGCCACGGCCAGGTCGACACCCAGCTTGCGTCGGGCGCCTTCGGCCATGGCCCGGGCGCACTCCTCGCTCACCGCGCCATGGTCGAGGATGACTTCCATAGGGATGCCCAGGAGTTCCACCTTCAACTGGTTGGAATAGGCCACCACCGCGCCCTGAAAATAGAGCGAACTCCCGGGTACGGAGGTCAGGGCCGCGGCCACCAGGCCGCCGGTGAGGCTTTCGGCGGCGGCCACGGTCACGCGGGCCTGCTTCAACCGTTCAGCCAGGGCTTGGATAAAGGTTTGATCCACAGGAGCTCCCGTTCACTGTTTCATTGAAACCACATGAGCTGAATCAGCCTCAGGGCCAGCCAGGCGTAGGCCCCGGCCAGGAGATCGTCCAGCATGACCCCCAGACCTCCGGGGACCTTTCGGTCGGCCCAACTCACTGGCCAGGGCTTGAGTATGTCGAACAATCTGAAAGACAAAAACCCCCAGAGCCAGACCCAGGGAAGGTTCGGGGCCAGAAACATGGTGACCAGATAGCCGGCCACCTCGTCGATGACCACTTCCGGCGCGTCGTGGCGGCCGAGGTCGGCCTCCGCCCTATGGGCCGCCCACCAGCCGATGAAAGTGACGGCGGCGGTGATCGCCAGATACCCGGCCCAGTCCAGGCCGGCCATGAGCCCATACAAAGGGAGGCCCAACAGAGTGCCGAAAGTGCCTGGGGCCTTGGGGGCCAAGCCGAGGCCCAGACCGGTATAGATCAGGCGGGCCGGGGACCAGGGAGGCCGGCGGCGGGGGGAGGGGGAACCGGGTTGAA
>JAVBTP010000107.1:0-9840 GCA_031556115.1 Candidatus Adiutricaceae bacterium | reverse complement strand
CTTCGCGCCTAATACGTGGGCCCGGGCCACGTTTGAAAACTGCCTTAACCCGGGCGGCCTCACGTCCGACCTGCCGGCGGCAACCCAAAAATACATCGGCCGCGTCATGGCCGATTACCAGTTGCAGACCGGCGGCGGGTTCGGCGGGCGGCCGGGCTCGGGCCGGTTCATCGAACCGGTGGAGGGCATGCGGGAAAAAATATCCTCGAACTTCGGCAGCCGCGAACAGCCGAAAGCCGGGGCCAGCACGAACCACAAAGGGGTGGATGTCGCGATTCCCATGCGGACGCCAGTTCGCGCCATTGCCGACGGGACCGTGGTGGCGGTGGCCGACGAAGGCCCCAAGAAAGGCTATGGCAAATACCTGATCGTCGATTACGGAAACGGCCAGGTCGGCCTGGTGGGCCACCTCGACAGCCACGGCGAAGGACTCAAACCGGGGGACCAGGTCAGGCAGGGCGACGTGATCGGCCTCTCCGGCAATTCCGGAAACTCCACCGGACCCCACCTGCATTTCGAAATGCGGGAACACGGTCAGGGACCGGTGGACGCCCGGTCATATTTCAAATCCAAAGCCGTTGACCCCACCTCGCTGTTCGGCGGGGATTCCGAACCGGCGGGCAAGCCCGTCATGGTGGCCAGCCTGGGGCCGGGCGCGGCCGGAACCGGCGACGTCATGTCGGACGCCTTCGGGACCGCCTCACCGGAAAGCGAAAAACCGGAAGCGGTGAGCATAACCGCGCCTGGCGCGGACTTACCCGAAGGCGAAAAACCGGAAGCGGCCGGGGCCGCGCCGGCTTGGACAGAGGATTCGGGCTGGGGACTGGATTGGATGCTGGCTGACGACGCGGCGGTGGCCCGGGAGTTTGTCCCCCCGCAAATGCAAGACGCGATGATGGAGCAGATTCGCAAGGCCCAGGCCGCGCAACTGAAAGCGGATAGGGAATCCACCAAGGCTGGTTTGGACCAAGAGGTTTTGCAGCGGACCCTGACCCCGGAAAACCTGGCGGCGGCTCTGCCGACCCTCAGTCATGAGGACCAGGTCTATTATTTCAAGGCCATGAACGGTGAGGCCGGGATCTGGGCGGAGATCAAGAAGCAGGAGGCCAAAGACCTGGACAAGTCCATCTGGACGGCCGTCCTGGGCGGCAAGCTGTATGACGGCGCCGGCCTGCGGAAATATATCCGCGAAAACAATTTGTGGGAAATGGTCTCCCCGGAAACCCTGGTCAAATATGACAAATGGATTGCCGACGGCGGCGAGGTGCTGAACAAGGCCATCGACCAGTTTATGGTGCGCAATTCGGACAAGCTCAACCCCAAGGGGTCGGCCTATTTCAAACTGGCCGCCGGCGGGAAAAAGAGCGTCGAGGACGCGGTCAACCTGGAACTGTTCAAGACCAAGGCCCTGGAAGCCATGCACACCTTGGAAATCACCGCCCAGACTGATCCCAAAGTGGTTCAGGACCTCCTGACCAATGTTCTGGAGAATTATCAAAAAGACAACCCCTTGGATTACATCGCGGCCTCGGGGCTCGGCGGCGGGCCGGAAATGGTCACGGAACTGGCTCAAAAGCGCCTTCGGGACGGGGCGGAAGTGGTTACCCCCCACACCATGGACCGCGCCCGGAGGGCGGTGCTGGACGGTGTGCCGATGAAAGAGGTTTTGCCGCGAGGGGCGGAACGATGGACGGGCAAGGGGTTGATGACCTTGACCAAGGTGGATGCCACGGTTCTGGACCGCAAAGAGGCCTTTGAACGGGCCGGGCATTCCTGGGGCCAGGATCCGAACCTTTTGGCGGCCATTGCCCAGGTGACGGGCTGGGGGGCGAAGCCGGACGCTGAATATACGCCGGGCTATAACGTGAGGCGGTGGGACGACGTCCTTAAACCCGGAGGGGTTTTACAGCTGCTTCCCCGGTTTTATAAACCTAAGGAACCGGAGCCCTGGAGGAAAGACGCGGTCGGGCTGATGGGTCTCAACTCGCAAGCCGCCGCGAATTTAGGTGTAACCGATCCTCGTGACGCGGACCAGAACATCATGGCCGCGGCTAAGCTGCTGGACCAGTTGATGGCCATGAACGGCGGTGATCTGGATACCACCCTGACGGCTTATGCCGTGGGTATGGATGAGAAAAACATGGTCCGCTTTGTGAAAGACGTGAAAATTGCCTACCAGAATCAGGGGCGGCTGCGTCACCCCGGCGACGGCTTGGTGAAACAGATGGGACCCCGGACCAGCCGGCGCGAAGACGGGACTTTCCCCCCACTCTTTAATTTCTGAGGGAGACGAGAATGGACACCGGAATAAAATTCGGGCTCGGCGGGACCATCAATAACCAATTGACGGTCAATGCCCCGGACTTCGATTTGACGGCCAGGGACCCGGAGTCTCCGGAGGCGCAAGCGGCCGGGCCTCTAAACCAGGGCGCGGTTTTCCAGCCCGGCAATTACATCTCCCCTGACCAGTTAGAGAGGAAGTTTCAACAGGAACTGGCGGCCCGGCAAAGGCCGACCGGCATGGCCGACGTGTGGCAAGCCATCCGCAAGGCCCGCGATGAAGACATGGACGTGCAGAGGGCCGTATCCACCATCGGGGCCGTGGCCCGGCGTCTGCCGCCGGATCAGCTTGGCCGGATGCCCAAAATAATCCAGGGCGGCGGGCTGGACGAGGTTTGGGCTTTTCGCCAACAGCACCCGGACCTTGAGGATTTGCTGACCCTGCCTGAATTTCACCAGGTCTTTGGCGACAAGCTCAAGCCGTTGAGCACGGCGGCCAAAGTCTGGTACAGTCTCCCCCCGGTTTCCGCCACCTTGGGTTTCCAGCGCGGGTGGATGAACCTGGAGTCGCGCAAGGTTTTTCAACACGCCTTCAGCGGCAAGAGTTTACAGGATCCCCAGTTCCTGGCGGAGCGGATGGCCTTTGAACAGGAACGGCAAGCCCTGATAGACGAAATCGAGAACATTTCCTTCCAGCTTCCCAAGTGGGCGGCTTTGAGCAGTGAGTTCGGCGTCAACGCCGGGGACATGGTGGGGGGAATGGCTCGCGGAGCCCTGACTCCGGAGGGGGCCATCGGGCTTCTGCTTGGCGGCACCCTCGGCGCGCTTTCGGGAGGGACCGGGGCCATGGCCGTCCCGGCGCTGACGGGCGGCCTGTTGGGCGCCACCACGGCCATGTCGGAAGCCGAGGCCGGGGACATGATGTGGGAGATTTGGGAAAACATGCCCGATGAGGCCAAGGACGAAACCCTGGTGCGGCTGGCCGGGCTTATGGGCTTCGGAGCCACGGCCGGCCTGGAGTTCGCCGGGGCGCACGCGCTGTTTTCCCCGACCGTGGGCCGGGCCGTGAGCCGGACGGCGGTGCGGTCGATGGGGGCTTTTTCCCCCAAACTGGCGGCCAGCGCGGAACGGGTTTTGTCGGGGAGTCTGGTGGGCGGCCTGGCCGAACACATGGTCCCGGAGGTCGCCACCGAGGCCTTACAGGAAGGGTTCCAGACCTGGGGCCAAAGGCCTATCGCCGACCTGTATAACGAACGGTATTCCTCGCGGGGACTGACCATGGAAGCCCCGACCATGGGCGACGTGGCGACGGCCATGGGCCAGGCGGCCTGGCAGGCCTTTTGGGGCGGGGCCTCGCTGGGCGCGGTGCATCCGATTATTGAAGCCTGGAGCGGCCGGGGCGACCCGGCGGTGGCGGCGGACCTGGCCCGGCAAACCGCAGAGACGGCTGAAAAGCGGCTGCATCTGGAAACGGTGAACAAGGGCAACGAGTCTCTGCGTCAGAACGCGAAAAGTTTAACGGAAAACCTGCGCCAAATGGCCGGGCCGAACACCTCACCTGAAGCGACTCAAGCAGTGCTGGAGCGGCTGGGGGATCGGACGGCTTTCGTCAACGCCGAAGTTTTGGGCACCATGTTCCAATCGGCCGTGGATCAACGGACCGTGGCGGACCAGGATGCCCTGCAAACCGAATTCCTGGACCATCTGGGCGTGACGGCGGAACAGTTCCAGGAAGCCCTGGAGAACGGCACGGACGTGCGGCTTGACCTGACCGGGCTGCCCCACGTGGTGGACAACCCCCTGTGGGACCAGGTGGCGGAAAACCTGACCGTGGAACCGCTGGCGGTCACTCGCGAGATGCAGGCCGACCTGGAGGCCATGGGGCCGCCCCCGGTTATTTTGCCCAAGGCCAACGCCGAAGTGCGGCCGGAAGTGCGCGCCGAATTGGAAAATCAAATGACCGCCGCCGGCCGCACCAAGTCCATGGCCCGGCGGGAGGTGGAATTCAGCACCCGCCAGTTCGGCTTGCTGGCACGCATTATGGGCACGGACGTGAACACGTATCTGCCCAACCTGGTGGAGTTCGGGCGGGAAGACGGGCGCGGGGAGGGGGAACGGTATTTCCAGCCGTCATTGGTGGATGGTCCGACAACTCTTTATCAATCAACCCCTCAAAAAGATGTGTTTGGCCAAGCATTTGCCGAATATCGCGGTCGACCAGGCGAGGCCATCGAACACCTGGTTAATGTCCAACAGGGCCATGTGCCAGGCGCATTCTTCCGGGAGGAGTTGGGGGTGATTGATCTGCCGTGGGGCAAAGCCGGGAAAAAAGGCTTTGGCTTGGCCCATATTATCGAACGGCGTGAAAGCGCCGGCTTTGATGGGTTGGATTTCGCCCGTTCCCTGCCGGCGATCATTCAAGAGGGAAAAATCGAACAGCGGCCAGGATTCCCCGGTCGGGCGTATATCGTTCATGATGAGTCGGAAGCGGTGATCGGGCTGGAATGGTTGGACACCCAAAGAACCTGGCTTTTGACGGCCTATCCCTGGACAAAAGAAAACGCCCCCAAGCCCCGGCTGGACTCTAAACCTAATGACCGGGCTCACGGTGACGGGCAGCGCCTTCCCCCGTCACACTCCGAGGGCGTTAATATTATTATAGATCAACTGTTCGCGAAAGACAAGCCCCTCTTCCAGGGCCGGGAAGACGCGCCGCGCGGGTGGACGGACTTTTTGTCCGGCGACCGGTACCGGGTGATCTTCACGGCGGCGGCGGACGCTTCCACGGCCATGCACGAATTCCAGCACATTTTCATCAATGAAGCGCTGCGGGTACTGGATCTGCCGCTCGATCAGATCGCCGACCCGGAAGCCCGCCACCAGTTGGCGGCCGATATCAAGACCCTGGAGGATTACGCCGGGGTCAAAGACGGGGTGTGGACCCGGGAAGCCCACGAGCGCGTGGCCGAAGCCTTCGAAGTTTACATGATGGAAGGCAAAGCCCCGGTGAAGGGGCTGCGCGGCCTCTTTTCCCAAATGAAAAAGCTGTTGCTGAGTCTTTATGACGGGCTGAAGCGGCTCGAGACGCCCATGACCGACGACGTGCGCGGCGTGTTCGACCGCCAGCTGGCCAGCGAGGAAGAGATTCTGGCCGAACGCTGGCGGACCGAGCCAGCCTTTGACGCGGCCGAACTTTCGGCCATGCGCGAGGCCGACCCGGCTTTGGTGGCGGAATATGAGGCGGCCCGGCAAAAGGGCTTAACCGCGGCCGAGGAGGAAATCACCGCCCACCGCAACGCCGAACGCGAACGCCTGACCCGCCAGTGGCGCCGCGAAGGTCTGGAGGAAGCCCGGCTCAACCCCCGCCAGGTTCGCTTGGGGGAAATCAAAAAAGCGGGCGGGATTAATCGGGCCAGCTTGGAAGCCGGGGGCTATGACGCGGAAACCATCCGCACGCTTCAGCGCCGTTACCCCGGCCTGGTGAGCGAAAAAGGCCGGCTCGGCTTTGACGAATTCGCGGAACAATATGGATTCGAAGCGGGAGACGATTTCCTTTCGGATATCCTGGACACCCCCACCATTCAAGAATTGACGGAAAGGTATGTGGCGGAACGGGAAGCCGAGTTTCAGGAATATTTTGACGCGGAATCGGTGATCACGGACGCGGAACTGGACCTGTGGGAAACCGAACGGAACCTGTGGGCCCGGCACATGGGCAGCCAGGACCCCAAATATCGGGCGCGCGGCTGGCGGGACCTGAAGCGGATCATTGACGAAAAGACGGGCCTTAAATCCGTGGATGAAATATCGGCTCAGAACATGGCCGACCTCAAAGCCAGCCTCAAGGCTCAACAGCGGGCGGCCCGGGCGGCGGAAAAAGCCGGGATGGAGAAAGGGGAGGCCAAAGGCTACCTTACCGGGTTGAAACGCGGCCGCGCCCGGGGCCGGAACGAGGCCCGGGGCCTGGCCCTGGACGAACGGCTGGAACTGGCGGCCAAGCTGAAATCCCTGGCCGAGCGCCAGCGGGAGATAGACAAGACCGTGGCCGGCTGGCGACGGCTGGTGGGCCAGAAGCGGGCCGACATGTACAAGCCGGGCGGGGTGCTGCCGGCGTATCAGATCCAGATCAAAAATATTTTGGCTGAAATGGGGCTGGGGACCAAGACCCAGGCGGAAAATAGCCTGGCCGACTTTGTGGATCAGCTGGAAATCGACGGGGCGCCGGTGGCCGTGCCGGACTGGATCCGCAACGGGCAGTGGCCCACCTGGGAGAACGGCAAACGCGCCGGCACGCGCAAGACGTATCGGGGCCTCAGCTACAACCAGTTCCTGGAACTGAAAGACGCGGTGGCTAATCTGGAGTTCCTTGGCCGGCGCCAGCAAAAAGTGAACGTCGAAGGCCGGCTGGTGAATGAGGATGACGCGGCCCGGGATCTGATGGGCTCCATCGCCGCACACCACGAAATCAGGCCCCCCAAGGAACACGGGGAAGTACTGGCGGAAAGCGGCAAGCAGGGTGTGGTGAAGGGGCTGTTGGAGGGGTTGGGCGGCTACATTTCGTCATTGATCAAGACCGAAACCATGGCCCGGCGCCTGGACGGCGGGGTGATCGACGGCTTGGCCCAAAGGCTGATCTATAAACCGATCAACGCCGCGTATGGCAAGGCTCAGGCTCTGACCGACGATTTGATCACCGGCAAGCTCAAGGCCGTGGTGGATTCCACCATCGGGGCCCAGGCTCTGCTCAAATGGCGGGGGGAAAAAGTGGCCGGCGAGGGCCTGAAGTGGGTGCTCACCACGGAACAGCGGGTGCTGTATGCGTTAAACTGCGGGAACCCCCAGAATCTCAAGGCCCTGCGGAATTACCGCTTGGGAGAGGACGGCGCCAAGCTCAGCGACACCCAGCACCAGGCTTTATTGGATTCCCTGACCGAAGAGCAGTGGAAGTTCGTGCAGTCGGTCTGGGATTTCATGGACCATGAAATGTACCCCCGCCTGAACGAACTGACCTTGAACACCATGGGTATTCCTTTGCGCAAGGTGGAGGCCGCGCCGGTGCGGACCAAATTCGGCGAACTGCGCGGGGGGTATTTCCCGTTAAAATTCGACCGGCGGATGAGCGAGCGGGCGGACCGGTATGCCGACGCCAAAGACGTGATCAGGAGCAGTCAGGGCCTGTATTCCAAGCCCAACACCCGGTCCGGCGCCACTATCGAGCGCGAGGGAACCACGTATAAGGACCTGGTGCCCATGCTCAGCTTCGACGTCTTAACCCGGAGCCTGAATGACAACATCCACGACCTGACCCACCGGGAAGCGGTCAATGACATCTGGCGCATTCTGCGCCGGCCGCAAATCCGCGAAGCCATTGACGGGACCCTGGGCGACAACTATTGGGTGCAGATCAAACGGTGGCTCCAGGAAGTGGCCAAGCCGGAACAGGTCGGCGACCCGGGCGGCCGGAATATTTTGCGCAAAGTCCGGAGCAACGTTTCCACGGCGGCCATGGCGCTTAAGGTCAGTGTCATGCTCTGCCAGGTGACGGGCGTCACCCAGAGCATCCACAAGCTGGGGACGTATTGGACGGCCGTGGGCATGAAGGAATTTTATAAAAACCCCATGGCCGCGGCCAAGCTGATTTATGAAAAATCGCCGGCCCTGAAGAACCGCAACAAGACGTCTTATGACCGGGATGTCCACGACGTGCTGTCGATGCGGAATCCTCTGGCCGCGACCCTGAAAGAGAAATGGGTGGACGTGGCGTTCAAGCCCATCGCCGTCATGGACCAGGCCGTGGCCAACCCCGTATGGTTGGGGGCCTATCTCAAGGCGGTCAAGGAAGGAAAAGCCGAGGCGGACGCGGTGTATTTCGCGGACAGCGTCGTGCGCGTCACCCAGCCCACGGGCGCGGTGAAAGACCTGAGCCGGGCCCAGCGCGGCTGGGGGTATGGCGACGCGGGTAAACTACTGACCATGTTTTCAACATTCTTCAGCGGGACGCAAAACCTTATCTGGGAACAATATCACGAAACCAAAAGGGATTTCCGACAGGGAAATTATTTGAAAGGTACGGCCAAGGCCGGCCGGGCCGCGTTTTTTCTGGCCGTCTTGCCGGCGCTCATGGAAACCCTGATCAAAGGGGGCCCGCCGGAGGATGAGGAAGAGTTGGCCGATATCGGCAAGGGCGTGGTGAGCTTTTTGATCGGCGGGATGCCGGTGGTGAAAGACGCGGTGAGTTATTGGATGGGCGACAGTTTCCGGTTCCGGCCGGCGCCGGTGCTGGACGCCATGGAATCCATCCTTAACGCGCCGGGGGGGCTGGCCGAGATGGTGAGCGGGGAGGGGGACGCGGCCAAGGGTTTAGGCCAGGTAGTGCGCGGGCTGGGTCCGCTGACGGGCCTGCCCTCGGGCCAAATCGGCGTGGCCATGAAGGGGATGGCGGATTGGGACGAGAACGAGGGGCTGGAAGCCTTTTATCGACTGCTGGTCCGGGAACCGCAGTAAGGAGAACCCATGACCATTGAAACGCAAAGCAACAAGGTGCAATACGTGGGCAACGGGGTGGCCGCGGCCTTCCCGGTGCCGTTCCCGGCGTGGAAGCCGGAACACCTGCATCTCTATGTGGTGGAAAACCGCAAGAACGCGCGCCAGACCGAAATGACCACGGGCTTTACCATCACGGGCGCCGCTCCGGGATCCAAAAGCGTGTCGGTGACCCTGACTCAGCCTCTGGCCAAAGGCACCACCCTGACCATCCTGCGCCGGCTGCCGTACACACAGCCCATGGACCTGGCCAACGGCGGGGCGTTTAACGCCGACACGCTGGAAGGCTCCGACGACAACCTGGAAATGCAGATCCAGCAACTCGCGGAAACCATGGACCGCGCCATCCTGGCCCCGGAAAGTCTCGACGGCGATCCTCCGACGTATCAGGATCTGGAGGATCTCCTGGACCAGGCCCGGGCCGCCGCCGACCGGGCCCAGGCCGCCGCCGACACGCGCGGCCTCGCTTCCGGAGCTTACAACGTCCGCATCCCGTGGATCGCCAAGACGGCGGTGGCGTCGGGCGGCGTGTTGACGTTGCCGGGCAATTACTACCCCACCAGAGATGTATTGATGCTGTGGTATCAGGGCGCGTTTTGCTCGCCCCGCACTTTGATGGTGGAGACGGCGGGGGCGTATCAATACGAAGAGATCGGCACTGACCGAAACATATTAAGTAACACGGTAAAGGCCCACTTCCCCATCTCGGTTGGAGACCTGTTGGATATGTACGTGGTCTCTTCCGCCGCCGGTCTCAACCTTGCGGAATTGGAAGACGTGCTCGCCGAAGCCATCAACAGCCGCACCAGCGCGGCGGCTTCGGCCACGGCGGCGGCCAACTCGGCGGCCACGGCCACGACCCAGGCCAACCTGGCCAAGATCTCGGCCACTCAAGCGGCGGCGTCGGCCACGGCCGCCCAGCCGCCGGCCACCCTGGCGGCGGCTGCCGCCGCCGCCGCCCAGACCCACGCGGCCGAGGCCCGGGCTTCGGCCGACTCGGTGGCCGAAACGAAACAC
>JAVBTP010000307.1:0-2762 GCA_031556115.1 Candidatus Adiutricaceae bacterium | reverse complement strand
TGGCACACCGGCCCGGGCCAGCCCCACGCCGAGGCGGCCGCCCTGGCCGAAGCCGGGAGCAAGGCCAAGGGGGCCGACCTGTATGTCAACCTCGAACCCTGCAACCATTTCGGCCGCACGGGCCCCTGCACGGAGTCCATTCTGCGGGCCGGCATCGACCGGGTTTTTTACGGCGCGCCGGACCCCAACACCGTGGCCGCCGGAGGGGCCCGGGCCCTGATGGAGGCCGGAGTGGAGGTCCGGGGCGGGCTCCTGGCCGAGGAATGCTTTGAGATCAATCAGTTTTTCTTCAAGTGGGTGTTGACCAAGACGCCCTTTGCCATTCTGAAAACCGCCGCCAGCCTCGACGGCAAGACCGCCACTTCCACCGGCCAGTCCCAGTGGATCAGTTCCAAGGCGGCCCGCAATTTCGGCCACCACATCCGGGCCGGGGTGGACGCCATCATGGTCGGCCGCAACACCGCCGAAAAAGACGACCCCGAGCTGTCGGCCCGGCCCTGGGGCCGCCGCAAGATGCATCACCAACCCTGGCGGGTGGTGCTGGACCCCGGCCTGAAACTGCCGCTCACCCGTAAGCTGTTCGACCCCGACCTGGGCGGGCCCACCGTGGTGGTCTGTCTGAAGGACGCGGCCGAAAACAAGATCAAGAAACTGGCGGCCCTTGGCCACCAGGTGCTGGTGGCGCCGGCCGCGGCTTCGGGCCTCATTTCCATTCGTTGGGTTTTGGAGGAACTGGGCCGCCAGGGGTTGCAGAGCGTTTTGATCGAACCCGGCGCCACCCTGGGGGCCTCGGCCCTCATTGAAGAGCCGGTGGTGGACCTGGCCCATATTTTCCTGGCCCCCAAATTCATCGGCGGCATCAAGGCCCCGGGCCTCATCGGCGGGGCGGGCCGGGCCGAACTGGACGAGGCCTGGCCGGCCGAAGTGCTGAAACTGGGCCGCAAGGGGCCGGACCTCCACATCACCGTCCGTCCCCAGGGCGGTTTCGGCGGGCCCGAGGATTGCGCCGCGCTGTATCGGGCGGGCGGCATCCCCTTGGCGGCCGTCTGATTGTACGAAATATAGAGGCAGGAAACATGTTCACGGGTTTGGCCTTGGGGATGGGAGAAATCGATCGGCGCCTGCCCAGGGGGAATGAGTTCGAACTGACCGTCACGGCCGGCTTCGACTGGAGTTCACCTCTGGAGCCGGGAGAGAGCATCGCCGTCTCGGGGGTTTGCCTGACCGTGACTTCGGTGGTTCCCCCCCGGGGTTTCACGGCCTACGCCTCCGGTGAAACCCTGGCCCGCTCGACTTTGGGAAAAGCGGTCCGGGTCAACCTGGAGCGGGCCCTGGCCCTGGGCGACCGCCTGGGCGGGCATCTGGTCAGCGGCCATATCGACGGGCCGGGCACGGTGATATCCATCACCAGGGCCGGGGCCAGCCTGGGGTATCGTTTCGGGGCCGGGCCGGAATTGAGCCCCTTCATCGTGGCCAAGGGTTCCGTCGCCGTCGACGGGGTCAGCCTGACGGTCAACGAGGTCACCAAAAGCGATTTTACCGTCAACCTCATTCCCCACACCGCCGGCCTGACCACTCTGGGGCTCTTGAAACCAGGCGACCAGGTCAATCTGGAGACCGACTTGTTGGGCAAATACGTCCACCGCCTTCTCCAGTTCGGCGGCCGGCCCCGCCCGGCGGAGGGGTTGACTCTGGACTTTTTGGCCAAGCACGGCTTTTAGGGCCTTTTGCATTGGTTCCGGGCCGTGGGCTTTCGCTCTTGGCCCTTGGATTCTGCCCTTACCCGAAGGCGGTTTTGATGCGTTCCGACCCAGCCCCCAGACAGGCGATCATTTTCGATTTGGACGGCACCCTCCTCGACACCCTGGAGGATCTGGCCGACAGCCTGAATTACGTCCTCGAAAAAGAGGGCCTGCCCACCCACACCCCTGAAAAGTACCGTTTCATGGTCGGCAACGGCCTCCCCACCCTGGTGGCGCGGGCCCTGCCGGAGGGGCTCCGGATACCGGCCCACGTGAAACCGGTCCTGCGCCAATTCATCGAACGGTACCGCCAAAACCTCTGCGTCAAGACCAAACCGTACGCTGGCATTCCTGAGGTCCTCGAGGCCTTGAAAAAGGGGGGGCTGCGCCTGGCCGTGCTTTCCAACAAGGCCCATCCCCAGGCCCTTGAGGTGGTGGCGCATTACTTCCCGGGCTGTTTCGACCTGGTCCTGGGGCTGCGGCCGGAGGCCGCGGCCAAGCCCGACCCGTCGGGCGCGCGGGAGATCCTGCGCGCATTCGATCTGAAGCCGGGCCAAGTTCTGTATGTCGGCGACAGTGATGTGGATATGGAAACCGCCGTAGCGGCCGGCCTCCGGCCGGTGGGCGTGGCCTGGGGCTTTCGCCCCCGGGCCGAACTTTTGGCCGCCGGGGCCGACGTGATTCTCGAAACCCCGGCCGACTTGTTGAGGTTGGTCCATGAAGGAACCTGAGGATTTTCAAGACCAGGCCATAGCCGTTGAAGAGGGCGAGCCGGGCGCGGCGGTTTGCGTCATCCGCACGGGTTTTGAAGCGGAACTGGAACTGGGCCGAAAAGTCGCCCCGCCGCCGGCCTGGGCGCTGGACCGCCCCGACATCGCCGCCAAGCTGCGGGGCGGGCCGGGGCGCCGGCGTCCGGCCCTGACCGGGGGCATCGCTTCAGGCAAATCCGTGGTGGCCGAAATGTTCGTGAACCTGGGGGCCCGTCACATTGATTTCGACCTTCTGGCCCGCCGGGCGGTG
>JAVBTP010000247.1:0-5279 GCA_031556115.1 Candidatus Adiutricaceae bacterium | reverse complement strand
GCGCTTCGGGCGGCGGTTGAGGCGTCGGGGCTGTCGCGGGCCGAGGTGGCCCACCGGGCCAATGAATTGGCGGCCGAGGCCGGGGTGGCCATGTGCGCCGGCAACGGGGCTTTGAGTGAAGCCACTCTTTGTAAATGGCTTGATATCCAGGCTACCGGACATATGCCCGGCTTGGTTGGCTTGACTATCCTATGTTTAGTGTTGAATGACGTAAAAATTTTCGCGGCCGCCTTGGGCGCCCAGGGCTGCGAAATTATGGAGCCAGAAGATCAAAAATATCGTGACCTGGGGCGGGCTACTTAGAAGTTGAAACAAGCCCGGAAGGCTCTCATACAGGCAGAGGAGCAGCTATGAGGATTTACACCGGAAAACATGGAGCAGGGCGCGACCGTGATTATCACGCAATCAAAAAATGGTTGGATGAAAATAACATTACTATTCGGCAACTAGCAGATAAAGCTAATGGCCCGAAAGGCCCGCCGTTATCACATTCCCTGGCGAGCCAGACAATTCGCGGTATTGTCAATAACCGTAAAATTTTATGGCAATTAGTCGCCGTGGGTTGTCCAGTCGAAATAATCAACTTGCCAAAAGATATGTTGAGGTCCATTAATGCCAGCCATTAAAAAGGGATATAGCGCGGTGGAAATTGCCGGACATTTAAATGTCACGCCTCGCGCTATCCAAATGCGGGCCGAAGCAGAACAGTGGCCGGCGGAGCGTCGCCCTAGTCGCCTGGGCGGCAACCTCTACCCCTTCGACACCCTCCCCGAACCCATCCGCGTGGCCATCTACGCCAAGCACTTCGGCGTCGCCCCGGTTTGCATCGACGACGGGCGGCTCGACCCGGCCGAGATCAAGGCCCGGCTGGATCGGTTCGAACAGGCCGCGCCCAAGCATCAGGCCGAGGGCCTGGCCCGGCGGGAAATCGTGTCGGCCCTGGCCGCCCTGGCCGAGCGGGAAGGCTTGGGCCGCGAACAGGTGTTGCCGGCCATGGTCGGGCTGTATAAGCGCCAGGCCGTGCCGGGGCTGGCCGCCGAGGTGTATGCCCATTGCCGAAGCGTCTGCGTCGAAAGCTTGCGGCGGTGGCGCAAGGCTTTCGCGGCGCAAGGGGTCTGCGGCCTGGTGCCCGAAAAGCGGGGCGTGGCCAAAGGCAGCACTCAAATCCTCCCGGCCCTTATCACCCGCTGGGAAGCGGCTATCGCGGCATGCCCGCACATTACCGGGGCCGAGCTGATCCGTATTATGAAAAACGAATGCGACCCGGCCGACTGGGTCCACAAGGCCACGGTGCACCGTTGGTATAAGAATTACCAGTTGCAGAACGCCAAGTTCCTGGCCTATTTGCGCGACCCCCGCGACGCCAAGAATCGGTTCCAGCCCGCCATGGGGTCGCTCTCCGTGGCCGTGCCCCACGCCGGCCACACCTGGCAAATGGACAGCACCCCCGCCGACGTGCGCACCACCGATGACCGCCGGTGCGCCATCGTGGCGGTCATCGATGTCTACAGCCGCCGGGTGGTCCTGGTGGTGGTGCCCACATCCAAATCCCTGGCCGTGGCCGCCTGTATGCGCAAAGGCATTCTGGCTTGGGGTTTGCCCGAGGTGCTGGTCAAAGACAACGGCAAGGAGTATTCCAGCAAGCATATCGTGGCCGCGTGCGACGCCCTGGAAATCAAGACCCCCAAGGTGGCTCCCTACACCCCCGAGCACAAAGGCAACATCGAACGGTTCTTCGGCACTTTCGCCCGTGACCTGGAGGCCAACCTCCCGTGCTTCCTGGGGCACTCCGTGGCCCAGCAAGCGGCGATCCGGGAACGGGGCGTGTGGCTGCGCATCCTCAAAAAACAGCCGAACGACGAGGCGGTGAACATCCCCCTGACCATGGCCCAGTTGCAAGAGGTGGCCGACAAATGGCTCGAAGTCTACGAACGCCGGGTGCATCGCGGTTTCGCCAACGAGCCCGGTTGCCGGAACAAAGGCTTGACGCCGCTGGAGGCCTGGGAACAGAGCGCCGCCAAACCCAAAACAATCAGGCGACAAGATGAACGGGTGCTGGATATTCTCTTGGCTTCGGGCGGCACCTACACCGTCCAGAAGGGCGGGCTTTTTATCCACGGCGGCCGTTACGTCGACGCCAGCTTGGCGGCTGTGACCGGCGAAAAGGTTCAGGTCAAATTCGACTATGAAGACGCCGGCCATATTTTCGTTTACCAGGGTAAGAAATTTATCGGGGAAGCCATCAACGGCCCGCTGAAAGGCCAGCGGTTAAGCGACGTCATCGCGGCCCAGAAACGGGTAAACCGTGAAATGAAAAAGGGTGCCCGTCTGGCTAGGGAACTTTCCAAGGCCACTCACCGGCCCTATATCGCGGACGTTATGAACGGCACCCTGGAAGTTTTCAACACCCCGCCGGAAGAGACGGGCCCGGATAACGCCATCCTCGAATTCCGCGCACCGGCCAACACGGCCATGATGGAAACCACCCGCGCGGGTCTGGCGGAAATCGAAGCCAGCCAGGCCGAGCCGCCGCTCCCCTCTGACTATATCGTCAGGGGCAAACCGCCGGTGCCGGAACCGACTTTTCTGGAAATCACCCGCGAGTTGCCGCCCATCGAACAGCACGAGGCATTTAAAGCCGAGGCGGCTAAAAGGGAACTGACCCCGGAAGAGCTTGATCAGTGGAAGCACGCCAAGACCTACAAAGAGGTCGAACTCTGGGAAGCCATTCCCAGCGGCCACAGCAACAAGGAATAAAACAACGGAGGGAGTCTCATGAAAAATGTTTTTGTCAAGACCGCCAACGTGTCCGCCTTTCTGGCCACAGCCACGCGTCTGACCAAGGTGGAGGCCGGTGTCCCTGGTATGGGTCTGGTGTATGGCCAGCGGGGTTTGGGCAAGACCGAGGCGGCCATGTATTACGCCGGCCAGAAACAGAATCAGGCCGTCTATGTGGTGGCCAAGCCCGACTGGACCTACGGGTGGATGATGGAGGAAATCTTGGTCGAACTCTCGGCCACCCCGTGCCGGGGCGAAAAGGCCAAATACGACGCCATGGTCTCGGCCCTGGTGGAAAGGCCCCGCCTGATCATCATCGACGAAACCAATCTGATCAAGCCCCGCCTGTTGGAAACCATGCGTTCCATCAGCGACGTCACCCACAACCCCATTCTGTGGGTGGGGCACGAGGGCGTGGTGGATAAGCTCCAGCGCCTGGGGCCGTTTTACGACCGACTGCTTTATATCCAGGAAGTGAAGCCCCTGGGGCGGCCCGACCTTGAAAAATATTGTGCCGAGTGTCTGGAGGTGGACATCAGCGGCCCGGCCCTGGATCACGTTCTGCGGGAATCCGACGGCAACTTCCGCCGCGCCGTGGTGGCCCTGAAACGCCTTGAGGATCAAGCCAAGGCCTCGCGCCTGACCCTGATCGACTCCCCGCAGCTCAAAAAGGCGGGTGCGGCATGAAAGATCATTTAACCCCCCGTTTGCGGGTCTGGCTGGCCGCCCACCCCGAAGGCGAGGTCGGCGACATTTACGCGGCCTTTTTGCCGGCCGAAAAATTCAAGGCCCTGTGGAAGTCAATCAACTGGCTGATCAAGCGGGGCGAACTGTATATGCCCGGCCAGCCCTACCGTTACGGGGCCGTGCCCCACGGCAACGCCGCCCTGGAAACCAAACAGACGGGCATATATAACGCCTTGCGCAACCTGGCCAAAATCAGCCGGGTGGTCGACCTGGACGAAGCGGTCCGCCTGGCCGAGGTGGACCCCAGCTATGCCCGGAGGTATGTCCGCCACCTCGAAGGCCTGGGCTATGTGGCCCGTCGGCCCACGGGCCTGGCCGTCTTGGAAAAAGCCATGAAACAGGCCGAGGCCCCGCATTACAACCAGAGGGAGGGGAAACATGGCCAAACCACCGGAACCGGCGGAACCTAAGATCGAATGGACGCCCGAGGTCTTTTACCGCAGTGTCAAAGGCTGGCTGAAAGACGAATTGGAACATGCCCGCCTGGGCTCCATGGATATCCGGGCGCGTGGCACTCAACTGGGGCTGGATAAAGAGACCAACGATCTCCTGTTTCAAGATGTCTACCGTCAGGCCATTATCAATTACCAAAAGTTCGCGGCCATGCTTGACGACGTCATGGCCGCCACCCGGCGAAACAACCTCGCGCTCCTGGCCGCCCCGGCGAAAGAGCCAAAACCCAAAAGGAAGAGGAGAAAGAAATGTGCGTGAAACCGCCGCAACCAAAACCTGCGAGGGCGGGGGCCGATCCCTTGGCGAAGCTTGAGGTGGAAATTGTCGCCGTGTTGAGGACCATTGAAACGAAAATCAAGCCGAAGCTCTTTCATATATCGCACCTGGCTGGGCAATGCGGGGTGGATCAAGAGGAAGTCACGCGACACTACCATGTACTCCATGACCGTGCGGATCAACTGCTCTACGGCTGTATTGACGCAAAGATAGCCGCTGAAGAAAAAAGCAAAAACAACAAGGAGGAGTCATGACCGACTACGACCGCGAGCGCCAGGCCCGCCAGAAAGCCTTGCGCCAGATATCCAACTGCCGGGATCGGTTGGTGCGGACCGTCCGGGGCGCGATGAGCGACCTTGAACATTACGGCGTCCGAAGCGGCCTGGGGTTGGCTGAGGCCGGAATAGCTCTGGAAGACGTCGCCGAGGCCATCAACGCCCTGGACGAAAATCTGTTGCGTTACCAGACCGCCGCCATAGAAAGGTTTGAAATGCGTTTCGGCCACCGGCGCGGGGAGGCGGACGCATGACCGCCATAAACCTGTTACGCCAGCGTGTCGCCGCCCACGGCCAGGCGGCCGTGGCCCGTGAGTTGGCCATCAGCAAAACCGCCGTCAGCCAGATATTGAACGGCAAATACCAGGCCTCGACCGAACATGTCGAGGCCCGGATCATGAAACTCTATGGCCTGGGCGGGGCGGTCAACTGCCCCCACCGGCAGGAACAGATCACCCCGGCCGAATGCGCCGAGACCTATAACCGGGCCGTGGCCATCGGCCTCAAGGCCACCGGCAACCCCCAAACCATGCGGCAGCACCATGCCTGTCTGCATTGCCCGATAAGGAGATGAACATGACCAAATACTATTTGCGCATTCTGCGGCGAAGCCTGGCGGCCCTGGATCAGTTGGAAGAGCAAGGCGCGTCGGTCAACGTGATCCGGGCCGACCTCACCACCGTGGCCGACGGGATGGAAACCGCTCTGCAAGCCGAGGGCCTGGCCAGACGGCAAGCCCAGGCGGTCGGC
>JAVBTP010000062.1:0-5290 GCA_031556115.1 Candidatus Adiutricaceae bacterium | reverse complement strand
GGGCGGATCCGGCCGGCGTTGACCTCCGGGCGCGGGCGGTTTCGAGGATTTCAGCCAAAATCCCCAGGGGTGGGGTTTTGGCTTTTTGTATTTCCACTCTGCGGCATATAAGTCGATTTCAAAAAGTCGACGAAAGGGGCGCCTATGAGCCAACCGGCCATTGTCGAGGAATTTTTGGAACTGGTGTGCTTGAACGTCAATTCCCGGCGGGAGAGGCCCATGGCCGACGTGTTGGCCGCCAAACTGAAAGTTTTGGGTTTTACGGTGGAGGAAGACCGGACCGGGGAGAAAATCGGCGGCGAGGCCGGCAACCTCATCGCCCGTCTGGCGGGCGACCCGGCCCGGCCGGCCCTGTTGTTTTCGGCCCATATGGACCGGGTGGAAAATCATGGGCGCATCGTCCCCCTGGTGGAAGGCGGAATAATCAAAAGCGACGGCACCTCCATCCTGGGGGCTGACGACGCCTCGGGCATCTGCGCCATTCTGGCCGGGGTCCGCCAGGCGCTGGCCGAGGGCGCGGCCCACGGGGATATCGAGATCGACTTTTCCGTGGCCGAGGAGGTCGGCCTGTTGGGCGCCCGCCATCTGGACTACTCCAGGATTTCCGCCAAAATGGCTTACGTCATCGACACCTGTGGCCCCTTGAACGCGGTGACCAATCAGGCGCCCACCCAATATCGCCTCCTGGTCAAGGTGCGCGGCCGCAGCGCCCACGCCGGCCTCGAGCCGGAAAAGGGCCTCTCGGCCATCCGGGTGGCGGCCGTGGCCCTTTCGCGCCTGCGCGAGGGGCGCCTGTCGCCGGCCACCACGTCCAACTTCGGCGTCATGCAGGCGGGCACGGCCACCAATATCGTCTGCGACTATGCGGAAATCAGGGGCGAGGCCCGCAGCCGCCGGCCCGAGGAACTGGACGCGTATCTGGCGGAGGTCAAGGCCGTCTTCGCCGAGGTGGCCGAGGAATTCGGCACGGTCATTGAAGTGGAAAGCTCCAGGGAATACTCCACCTATCTGGTGGAGGAAAGCGAGCCCGTGCTGCGGCTGGCCGGCCGGGCCCTGCGGAATTTGGGGCTGAAGATGGAAGTGGCGGCCAGCGGCGGCGGCTCGGACGGCAACTATTTCAACCAAAATGGCATCAAGGCCGTGGGCCTGTCGCCGGGCTACACGGGGGTTCACACCCCGGGCGAGACCCAGCCCGTCACCGACCTGATCCAGTGCGGCCGGCTGGTGGCCGAACTCATCAAAGAGGCGGCCAAGGGGTGAGCGCGCCGGGTTGTTGGGGCCAGGCAAGTCGAATACGTCGCAAATGTGGCAAAAGCAGTCATATGAATTAAATTATGATTGCTTTTGCCACATTTATACGATAGTATTATAAATCCGGCGGCTAAACATATTCATTCTCGGACGACCAAATCCCGGTGATTTCGGGCTTTGCCGAAATCACCCTGAATACGTTTAGTCGGCGGGTCAATATTTCGGGCGCCTATCGCGGCCACTCAGGCGGGTTGTTCGGGGAAAGTATGGATATCGGCGATCGTATCAGACAAGTGCGGGGCAAGCGGTCCCGCGCCGAATTCGCGGAGGAGCTGGGCATCCATCCGCAAACTCTGTATATGTACGAAAAAGGCAAACGAGTGGCGGATGTCGATCTGGTGCGCGAACTGTGTTCCAAGTTTAACGTTTCCGTGGAATGGCTTATTTTCGGTGACCGCCAGCTCCAATCGCTGCGTGAGCCCGCCCCGGGCGGCGCGGCCCATTCGGCGGCCGCGCCGGCTCCGGAGGCGGAGCCCGCCGAATCCAACGGCCTCACCCCGCTTTTGGCGGAAAGGGATGCGCGGATAGATGAACTGAAAAGCGAATTGATAGCCGCCCAGGCCGGGGCTCTGAAGGCCTATGAAATCGCCATGGAAGCCATTCAGCACGGTGCGGATTCCAGCTTGAGGAAAAGCGGCCGAACGAAAAGCGATCTGGTCATCATCAAACCAGCCAAACCGAAATAAACCACCACAGGTGGCCAAGGCGGAGTTATTGCCAAAGTGTAACAGGCGCCCCGGCGAGCGACGGCTCGCGGCGGGCGGCCCGGGGTGGCGGGGTTCGGGCCGCCGCCGCGTTCGGCCTCACCGTGGGGGAAATTTTTTGGAAAATCTGGGCGAGGCGGATATCGGCCAAAAGTTCCCGCCGCCGCAAAGGAGAGAAGCATGAAAGATCAGGTTCGCGCGGCCGTGGTCCAAGCCGGTCCGGTTTTGTTTGATAAAGAGGCCACGGTGGAGAAGACGGTGTTGTTGACCCGCCGGGCGGCCGATCAGGGCGCCGGCTTGATCCTTTTTCCGGAATCGTTCATCCCCGCCCACCCCCGATGTCTGGATTTCGGCCCGTTCTCCGGCCGGCCCTCGGCGGAGAAGGCCAGGCTTTCGCAGTTCGTGCGCGAACAGGCCGTGGCCGCGGAAGACCCGTTGATGGGCAAACTTTCCCTGGCGGCCGCGGAGACGGGGGTGTACCTGGCCGTCGGCGTCACCGAGCGGGATGGCGATCACCTGTACAGCAGCCTTTTTTTCTGGGGGCCGAACGGCGCCTTTCTGGGCCGGGACCGTAAAATCAAGCTGACCGGTTCGGAACGTCAAATATGGAGCCAGGGGGATTTCAACATCCTGACCATTCTGGATACGCTCCACGGTAAAACCGGCACCATCCTCAGCGGCGAAAATTATCTGCCGTTGATGCGGGCGGCGATGTACGCCCGCGGCGTCAGCCTGTATCTGGCCCCCACCTCCGAATCCGATTCCCTGTGGCAATGCACCGTCAGGCATATCGCCGCGGAGGGGCAGTGTTTCGTCCTGTCGTGCAACCAGTATCTGGCCGGGGAAATGGCGCCGCCGTCGGCGGGGGCCGACCGGTTGGCGGCGGGAACCGAGGCCGGCCCGATCTGCCAGGGCGGCAGCGCCATCGTCGGGCCGGACGGGGCATACCTGGCCGGCCCTCTTTTCGGTGAAGAGGGAATATTGACCGCCGACCTGAATTTCGGGGCCATCGTGGAGGCCCGCCAACGCTTCGACCCCGCCGACCACTTCGGCCCGCGGATGGACGTCCCGTCCTCCAAGCCGGTTCGGACACCCCAGGCCTGATTGGAAACCGCGCGCCTGTCCGGGCCTGGATGTTTGTTTCGGAAAAATCAGGGCCGCCCCGAAAAATCGGGGCGGCCCTGAGTGTGTTCGGCCGGCGGTCAGGCGTTCAAGCTCTCCTGAACATACTCATAAATTTTGTTCCGCAAGGCCGCGCCCTCCGCCAGATAGCCGTTGACCAGGGCGGCGGTTTCCGAGACGAACCGGGCGTCTTTGATCGACGGGAGGTTGATGCGGACGTTCATCACCGCCCCCTCCAGCCCGGTCTGGGCCTCCAGGGCGGCCACTCCGAAATCGCTCAGGGCGTTGAGGTTGAACTTGCCGATCAGCTTGTCGGCCAGGCGCAAAACCTCCAGGCACTCGACGGCGATGCCCAGCGGCGACTGCACGGCCTGTTGGTAACCGGCCTGGATGGCCTGGCTCCGGGCGGCCTTTTCCGCGTCGGTGGCTTTGGGCATCTTGAAAGCGGCCATGACTCCGTTGAAGGCCTCGGTGTCGAGGTCGACCCGCCTTAACAGGCTGGCGGCCAGCCGTCCGGCTTGGGCCAGGCTTTCCTTCAGAAGGTCCTGGTGGTCTTCCAGGTCCTTTTTGCCTGAACTGAGGTTGGCGACCATGGAGATCAGTTCCGCCCCCAAAGCCCCGCTGAGGGCCGAGACGCTGCCCCCGCCCGGCGCGGGGGCGTCCGACCCCAGCACCTGGTTGAATCCGCTCACAGTGTGTTCGATCAATTTGGTCATCCGCGGTCTCCTTGTTTCGATGTGACCCTGATTCGTCAAAAGCGCGCCTTAATTGGCGCCCTCTCCCGGCGCCGCCTCCGGCACCGCCTTGGTTCCCTTCTTCCACAGCTTTTTCGATTTTTTGTAATCGGCGATCTGCCGCTGGGCCTTTTCCACAAACGCCACCTGTTCCGCCGTGGCCACCGTGAAGCGGTTGACGATCATCAAAGTGGCGACGGAAACGATCAGCCCGATGATGACGGGGTCGGCGAAGGTGAGGTTGGTTTCGGGCATGAAGATCATCATGAACCCGACCACGACGCCGGAGGTGATCATGGACCAGAAAGCCGAAGCGGACGTGGTCCCCTTGGAATAGAAGGCCGCGGCGCAGGCCGGCAGGACCGTCGGCACGAAGATGCGGTAACAGTTATACGTCAGGTCCATAAACCCGGGCAGTTTCAGGGCCAGGGCCATGCCCGCGACGCCGACGAAAAAGGTGAGCCACCGGGAAACCCGCAGGAGTTTCACTTCATCCGCGTGGGGATTGAGGAACCTCTGATACACGTCCCGGGCCAGGATGGACGAACAGACGACCAGTTCGGGCACGGCGCCCGAAATCGCCGCGGACATCAGGGCGACGAGCACCAATCCGGAAAGGCCGTGGGGCAGCAAGGTCTGGACGAGCCAGGGCAGCGACATCTCGTGTTCCATCTCGGGGGCCAGAATCTTGGCGGCCATGCCGAGCATGACCAGGACGAAAGCGAAGATGGCCACGAGCAGAGCGGTGATCGTCAGGGTGTTTTTCGCGGTCCGGTCGTCCTTCGCGCACCAGACGCGGATGAAAATGTCCGGCGCGATGACGCCCGTGGGCGCGGTGAGGATCATCGTGGCCACCACATAGCCCAGGCCGGTCATCCAACTGCCGTCCATGATCGGGATGAGGGAGATGTTTTCGGCGGGGGTGGCGGCGAAAAGGGGCCCGAAACCGCCGACGGCGTATATGCCCACCGGGAAGACGATGATCAGGGCCGCGATGATGATGACGAACTGCACCAGGTCGGTCATGGTGACGGCCCACATGCCGCCGACGCTGGTGTAGATGGTGAACAGGCCGGCGGTGATCAGGATGGCGAAGGTGAAATCCCACCCCAGCAGAGCTTCCACCACGCGGGCGCCGGCGATGATGAACGCGGCGAAGAAGAAGATCCAGGCGAAGAAGGTGATGATGGAAGACAGAAGGCGGCACCATTCATCATACCTGATGGCAAAAATATCCGACACCGTATATTGATTCATGGCGCGCAGGGGCACGACGAACGTCCAGGCCAGGGTGACGAATCCTATGCTGTAGGCCAGGTAGTACCATACGCCGCCGATCCCGTAGTCGTGGCCCATGCCGGCTATGCCGATGGCGCTGCCGCCCACGAACAGGGCGCACATGGTGCCCACGCACAGCAT
>JAVBTP010000276.1:0-4674 GCA_031556115.1 Candidatus Adiutricaceae bacterium | reverse complement strand
GTTCGGCAGTCACCTGGGGCGGTTCGGCGTGATCATTTCCGACCCCGAGGCCTCGGGCCGTCGCCTGGACTTTCTCTTGCAGGAGATGGGCCGGGAGGTCAACACCATGGGCTCCAAGGCCCAGGACCTGGAGGTCACCAGCTTGGTCCTGGACATGAAAGCCGAGTTGGAAAAGCTGCGCGAGCAGGTGCAGAATATCGAATAGGGTCTGTGCCGGCCTTCAAGTTCGTCGGGTCGCAAAAACGATCCTGACGGAAAAGGCCTGGGGCCGGCGGGCGATAATTCCACCACCGGGGTGAAAAAATGTTGAAACTCATGAACGCTGGTTTCGGCAACATGGTCTCTATCGACAAGGTGGTGGCGGTCATCTCCCCCAGTTCGGCCCCGGCCAAGCGTCTGAAAGACGACGCGCGGGACGACGGCCGGCTGGTGGATATCACCCAGGGCCGCCGCACCCGCTCCATTATCATCACCGTGGCCAATCAGGTCATCTTAAGCGCGGTCCAGGTGGAGACCCTGGCCGCCCGCTTCCAGCATGAAGCCGGCCGCCAGACCGAGCCGTTGGAGAAATTATGATCGCCGACCATCGCCAGCCCGGACGCCTCATCGTCCTCAGCGCGCCCTCCGGCGCGGGCAAGTCCACCCTGAAAGATTTGATTTTAAAGCGAATGCCGGAACTGGTCTACTCCGTGTCCTACACCACCCGATCGCCCCGGCCCGGAGAAGTGGACGGGCGGGATTACCATTTCATCACGGCGGAGCGCTTTAAAGACATGATCGCCCGGGATGAATTTCTGGAGTGGGCCGAAGTTTTCGGCCGCCACTGTTACGGCACCGGCCGGGGCTGGGTGGAGGCCCGGCTGGCCGAGGGCCGCGACGTCATCGCCGACCTGGATGTGGCCGGGGCCGCCTCGGTGCGGAAACTCAAGCCCGAGGCTCTATTGGTGTTCATGGTGCCGCCCACGGCCGGGGAATTGCGGCGACGTCTGGCCGCCCGCCACACCGAGTCCGAGGAAGAGGCGGCCCGCCGCCTGGCCGAGGCCCAGGCGGAAATAGGCCGCCGGTCCCTGTACGATTTTTTGCTGATCAATGACGATCTGGATCGGACCCTCGCCGAGTTTGAGGCGATCATCAGGCACGGCCGGGGCCGGGCCATGGCCGAGACCGAGGGGTTTTGGCCGCGATTCTTCGGTGAACGATGACGATGAAGCCGGCTGAAAAGCGCGCCCGCCGCCCTTTGGAAAGCGAAGGCTTGGCAAACGAAAACTTGGCAAACGAAAGCAAAGAGCGGTCGGGGCCGGAGGCCAATGGCGGCCGGGTGGTGGGCGGACTCAACGCCGTTCTGGCCGCCCTGCGTGAGCACCCCCGCCGGTGCCGGTCGCTTCTGGTGGCCGAAGGGCGCCATTCCACCGCGGCGCTGGAGGAAATTTTCCGTCTGGCCCGGACCCACGGCCTGCCGGTCAGGATGTCGCCTCGTCAGGCTCTGGACCGGCTCTATGGCCGGGAAGGGCACCAGGGTGTGGCGGCCGTCTTCGACCCTTTGGAATATGCCGGCTTCGAGGAGTTTTTGGAAAAATTGCCCCCGGATGGCCCGGCCCTGATTCTGGCCCTGGACCGGGTGGAGGATCCTGGCAATCTCGGGGCGCTTATGCGCAGCGCCTTGGTTTTCGGCGCCGCGGGTGTACTGATCCCCCGGGAGAGATCCGCGGCGCTGACTCCGGCCGCCTTGAGCGCGGCCGCGGGCGCGGCCGAAATTCTGCCCCTGGTGCGGGTGGTCAATCTGCGGCGTTCCCTGGAGGCATTGCAAAAGAAGGGGTTTTGGCTGGTGGGGGCCGAAGGGGAGGGGAGCGTCAGTTTATTTGAGTTCGATTTCCCGGAGCGGGCGGTGATCGTGCTGGGTTCCGAAGGCCGGGGCCTGGCCCCGTTGACGGCCAAAACCTGCGACTTTCTGGTGGCCATTCCCCAAGGCCGCCGCGAGGTTTCCTCCCTCAATGTCTCGGTGGCCGGAGCCCTGTTCCTGAGCGAGTATTTCCGGCAGCGGACCAAATCTTCCTGACCGTCCCGCTGAAAAATATTTTTCATTATTTTTCTGCGGGACGCCATCCGGCCATAATGTCTATCCAGACCAGCCTTGCGGCCAGAAGATATCCTGATACACTTTCATGGCGTACCGGTCGGTCATGCCGGAGATGAAGTCGCCGACCACCAGGGCCAGGGGTTCCTCCTCGCCGGCGGCCGGGTACCAGGCCAGGAGGCGGTCCCGGTCGCGGATGAAATACTCATAGAGGCCTTCGACGATTCGGTCGGCCCTGGCCAGGCTTTCGGCCAGTCGGGGGTGCTGGTAGGCCCGGCGGTGGAGAAAGTCGCGCAGTTCGAACATGCTCTCTTCCATGATCGGGGAAAAGGCCAGTTCGAGGGTTTCCCCCTCGAGGCGGCTGTGGGCCAGCAGGTCGCCCACCATGGCCCCGATACGGGTGGAGCCGCGCGGCCCGAAAATGTCGAGCAGGCGGGGGGGCACGTCGGTCAGGGCGAGGATGCCGGCGCGAAAAGCGTCGTCCAGGTCATGGGCCAGGTAGGCGATGATATCGGAGATGCGCACCAACTGGCCTTCCAGCGTGGCCGGGCCGCCGCCATTGGGGGCGAAGATGGGACCCCGGCCTTTGGAGTGCTTGAGAATTCCGTCGCGGACTTCGAAAGTCAGGTTCAACCCTTCCCCGTCCTTGGCCAGACGGTCCACCACGCGCAGGCTCTGCGACTGGTGGGTGAACCCTCCCGGCCGCAGGCGATTTAAAACCCTCTCCCCGGAATGCCCAAAGGGGGTGTGCCCCAGGTCGTGCCCCAGGGCCACGGCCTCGGCCAGGTCTTCATTGAGATTGAGGGTGCGGGCCAGGGTGCGGGCGATTTGGCTGACTTCCAAGGTGTGGGTCAGGCGGGTGCGGTAATGGTCCCCGGCCGGATTGATGAAGACCTGGGTCTTGTAGGCCAGGCGGCGGAAGGCTTTGGAATGGATGATGCGGTCGCGGTCACGCTGAAAAGCGGTGCGGAAGGGGCAGGGTTCTTCGGGAACGAAGCGCCGGGCCCGGCTGGACCGGGCCGCAAAAGGCGCGAGGCCGGTGGCCTCGCGCTCTTCGGCTATCTCCCGGGCGCTGACCCTTCGGGGTTCGGGCGTCCGTTCGAATTCGGCCTGACCGGCCGTGTCCATCCACTCGATCCGGGCCGATCGCACTGAAGGGTTCCTAGACCAGCAACTCGGCGATTTTCGCTTTCAGTTCGGCCAGGTCGAAGCTCTTGATGACATAATGGTCGGCGGCAATGGATTTCATGTCGTCCTTGAAGGTGTCATAGGCCGAACAGAGAACCACCGGCAGGTCGTAAAACTTGTTGCGGATATCCTGCAACAGGTCCAGGCCGTTGTAATCCACCATTTTAATGTCCAGGACCACCAGGTCGGGCTTTTCCCGTTCAATGCGCTCCAGAAGGCCCAGGCCGCCTTCGGCGGTGATGACCTCATACCCTTCTTCGGTCAGTTCCTCGGTATAGAGCATCCGAATATGGGCCTCATCGTCCACGACTAAAATCTTTTTGGCCATGTCTCCTCCTTAGGCGCGAGTCCGTCCGGCCGAGCCTCACCCGAGGCCCTGTTTGGCGACCGGTCTGTTCTTGTTTCCACGGTATTATAGCAGAGTTCCCAGGCCACGGCAAGGACCGCCGAAACGGGTCTCCCGCGATTAATTCTATAAAAAAAAACGGAAATATGATATGCTCTTTCACTATTCGCATTCCGGAATGTCACCTCGGAAGCAACAGCCTCTTCCCCATGGGGACGAGGGGATTTCAGCGGCCGGGCGCCGCGACGGGACAGGTGGTCAGTGGACTGGGGTCAGGTCATATTCAGCAGCATCGGCGGCATGGGGATGTTCATTTTCGGCATGACGATCATGTCCGAATCTCTTCAACGCATCGCCGGCAATCGTTTAAAAGCGGTTTTGGCCGCGGTTTCCACCAATAGAATCATCGCTTGCCTCACCGGGGTGGGGGTCACGGCCCTGATCCAGAGCTCCAGCGCCACCACGGTCATGCTGGTGGGGTTCGTCAACGCCGGCCTCTTGAATCTGACCCAGGGCGTGGGCGTGGCCCTGGGAGCCCATATCGGCACCACCCTGACGGCCCAGCTTCTGGCGTTCAACATCTCCGAATTCGCCCTGCCGGCCATCGCCGTCGGCAGTTTCATGCGGCTTTTCTGCTCCAGCAAAAAAGCCCGGGACGTCGGCGGGTTCATCCTGGGCTTCGGGTTTCTGTTTTACGGCATGACCATCATGAAAGGCGGGGTGGCCCCGTTTAAGGATTCGGGCGTGATGGTGGAGTTTTTCACCCGTTTTCAGGCCGACACCTTTGGCGGGATCATCCTCTGCGTCTTGGTGGGCACCGGCTGCACCAAGGTCGTCCAGGCCAGTTCGGTGACTGTGGGGCTGACCATGGCCCTGGCCGCCCAGGGGCTTTTGACCCTCCCCGGCGCCATGGCCCTGGTGCTGGGCGACAACATCGGCACCACCATCACCGCCGAACTGGCGGCCCTGAAAACCGACCTGTCCGCTCGCCGCATGGCCCGGGCCAATTCCATCTCCAACGTCCTCGGAGCCACCTACATGGTGCTCCTGTTCCCGTTCTATGTGG
>JAVBTP010000224.1:0-7987 GCA_031556115.1 Candidatus Adiutricaceae bacterium | reverse complement strand
ACCAGGTGCTGAGATAGACAAAGCCATAGGGGAACACCGTTTCGCCGCTGCGGCGCCGGCGGGCTTCCCTGGCCGCGGCCTGGATGGCCGCGCGTTCGTCATCGTCCGCCGGAGTCAGGAGGCGGACCAATTCCGCCCGGCCCAGGCGGCCGGGATCCGTCAAAGCGTCTTTCAAAAGAGCGTCCAGAGAGTTCACGCCGCGTTCTCCACCGAAAAAGCGTTACATCTTGAAATCAAACGATTGTTTGTCAGCCGTGCTTCCATATGAAACCACCAAAAGGAGGAAGTCAGACATTCAGCCGCAGGCCGGCCACATAACTCAGACTCCGCCCGGCCCGGACGGGGTTGAGGGTCCGCCCCTGGCCGGCGGCCCGGGCCATGACCAGCCGCTCCAGTCCGAAGCCCAGGCCCACCCAGGGCACGTCGACGCCCCAGGGGGCGTCCAGGGGATGGGGCCCCATGGCCGTGCTGGCCAACTCCAGCCCTTCGGGGCTTTCCACGTCTATGGTGTCGCCATAGACCGCGGATTCCTCCACCACGAACCGGCACCGGTCCACCGGCAGGTCGGCCGCTTTCAGGATCAGGCGGGCCAGTTCCTCCAACCGCGCCCGCCGCGATTCCAAGGGCAGGCCCATTTCCACCAGATTGAGCATGGTGAATTCGGCGGCGTGCTGGGCCCCTTGGGTCTCTTTGCGCATACAGGGGCCGATTTCAAAGATGGAGACCGGGTGGGGGGCCAGGCGCAAAAGATCCACCAGAACGTAGTACAGGTTGGGGGCCAGCATGGGGCGCATGGCCTTGTTCTGGTCCAGCCAGAAAATCTGCTTATTCAGGGGGTGGCTTTCGTCGATGCCCATGCGGGCCAGAAGCGCCCGGGAGACGGTGAGCGGCGTTTCCACTTCGGTGAAACCCGCCGCCACCAGGGCGGCGGCCAGCTTTTCCCTGAGGACCGCCTGGTCGGGCCGCCGGACGTCGGCCAGATGGCGGCGGATCTGGTCGGCCGTCGCCCGCGCCATTTTTTTTTCGATTCGCTGAAAGGCCTGGTTGCGTTCGGCGGCGTTTTCAAAGACGGCGGAGAGGATATCAGGTTTGGCGCCTAAATCAAGCAGTCGTTTGTTTTGTTCCTCGGTCCAGTTCACATTCCGCTCCAGCCCGCCCCCCCCCAGGTCGGGCGGGACGCTGATTTCCGTTTACCCGTTTTATGATCGTATTGTTTGAGGCGTCAGTCCGTCAAAAAGGAGCCCTGGCGGCGACTGAAAAAAGTCGACCCGTATTTGGCCAACTTCCATTCGGGCACGGCGCAGGCCGGGCAGGCCGCCTGGTAGAGCTTGCCGCGCAGCCAGCGGGCCGCCCGGCTGTTGCGGGAATTGCGCACTTTGAAGCTGCGGCCGCAGTGGGTGGTCAAAACCGCCATCTCCCCTTGGCGGACGACGCTTTTGAGGCCGTGGAGATACCCGGTGCGGGAAGGCCACAGCTTCATCTTGTCCAAGAGGGTGAACAGGTCGACCTTTTTGCGGTAATAGCGTTTGGCCGCGCGTTTTTGATTGACGTTTTCGATCATCCGACAGTCACTTCGACATTCAAGGCCGCGCGGAGGAACCATCCCCCGTTGCCGTCGCGATATGGTAGGCCCGGCCTGGCATATTTAATGGCGGAGGGCCCGGGAGTCACACCCGGCTATGAGGGTTTAGAGCCCAAACGATCCTTTGCCGATCCACCCTCCGCAAGCGGGTCACCGCATTTCCCGAGTATACCATAAAAATCCCAAAATGGCGGTTGGATAACCGCCTGGGAAGTATTTTTTCCTGGCCCCCCCCGGAGCGACAAAAAACAATTGCGTAACCGATCTTTTTTCTGTACATTAAAAATACAGCCATGCCTGTCGCGTTTCGGGTATTTGCCCATTGACCATAAATTTCTCCAGCGGAAACAATCTCCGCGCCAACTTTAACTTAACACCCAGATCAACGAGGAGACGCTTCGGCGCGCCTCCGGCCCCAAGGGAAACCTCCGTACCCTGGATGGGTCCGCCCGAATCGAAACCGGTTGTCGCCTGTTTCGAGAGTCCGGCATTCCTCTTGGCCCTGTCATCCGGTTCCCACCCACCGAAGTATTGTCAGTACTCCGGCGTTTCGCGGCTCATAACGGGGCGGCGTGAACGACGGCCGCCGGAGCCAGGCTTCACCCCATTTTTTGCCCGGCGATTTGCTCAAATCGTCCGACGACTCCAATGGTTCATTGGACAAGAGCGGGAGGTGTTTATCATGGAAACGACAACCGTCCTGAAACCAAAGGGGGCCCCCGACACGGAAGTCAACCGTCTGCCGGAACCTCTGGTCAGGGAACTGATCGACTTTGTCAACGCCCTGCCGGACAAGGAGGGCCAGTTGATCAATGTCCTGCACCAGGCCCAGGGCCTGTTCGGCTATTTGCCCCGGTCGGTGCAGTTTCTGGTGGCCCGGCAGATGGGGGTGTCCCTGGCCCACGTCTACGGAGTGGTCACCTTTTATACGTTTTTTACCATGCAGCCTCGGGGCCGCCACCCCATTTCCGTCTGCCAGGGCACGGCCTGTTTCGTCAAAGGCGCGGCCCGGGTGCTCAGTTCCCTGAAGGATCGGCTGGAAGTGGAGGTCGGCGAGGTGACCCCGGACGGGCGCTTTTCCATCAACACCCTGCGGTGTGTGGGCGGCTGCGCCCTGGCCCCGGTGATGATGATCGACGATCGGGTTTTCGCCAACGTCACTCCGGCCCAATTACCCGATATTTTAGCGAATTTTCAATAACGCCCGCGATGGTGAAGAGGAGGCTGAAGTATGTCCGCCATTACCAGTAAAGAAGCTCTCATCGCCCGGCGGGAGGCCGCCCGGGCCAAGCAGCGGGCCAGAGGCCGGTCCCGCGTCGTGGTGAACGTTTCCTGCGGCGCCTGCGGCATCGCCTCCGGCGCCGAACAGGTCCTGGACGTCATGCAAAAAACGGCCGCGAAACAAGAGCTCGCGGTGGATTTTTTCCGTTCCGGCTGCATGACCTATTGCTATGCCGAGCCGACGGTGACCATCACCCGGCCGGAGCATGAGCCGGTCACCTTCGGCAAAGTGGACGAAAACCGGGCCCGGGCCCTGGTGAACAAATTCATTGCCAAGGGTGAACCCGTGGAAGGCGAGATTCCCGCGGCATTCGAGCGGGTGGTGCTGTAGCGTCTCATTGTAAAAAGATTGCTTTTACAATTAATATTGTTGTTTGACCGCGAAAATCATTTCCGTTATTTTGGCGGCCAGACGGTGGAAAGGAAGGAGAAGTGCATGGAACCCGCCAAAAAGCAACTCCGCCTGGCGACGCGTAACTGCGGATTCATCGATCCGGAAAATATCGACGATTACATCGCCTTGCGTGGCTATGAAGCCCTGGCCCAGGCCCTGGAGGGGCCGCCGGGAGAGGTTGTCGACACCATTAAAAAATCCGGCCTGCGCGGCCGGGGCGGGGCCGGCTTTCCCACCGGGGTGAAGTGGGCCGCGGCCCGGGCCCAGAATTCGGAAGAAAAATACGTCATCTGCAACGCCGACGAAGGCGACCCCGGCGCCTTTATGGATCGGGCCCTTCTGGAGGGCGATCCCCACACCATCGTCGAAGCCATGGCCATTGCCGGCTACGCGGTGGGCGCCGACCGGGGAGCGGTCTACATCCGGGCCGAATACCCTCTGGCCGTCAAAAGGCTTCGCCAGGCCATCGAGGACGCCCGAGGCCTGGGGCTTCTGGGGGAGAACATTCTGGGGAGCGGCTTCAGCTTCGACATCGAAATCAAATACGGGGCCGGCGCCTTTGTCTGCGGCGAGGAAACGGCCCTCATCCGGTCCATGCAGGGTGAGCGGGGCGAACCGGCCATCCGGCCCCCCTTCCCGGCCCAGAAGGGGTATAAAGGCCGGCCTTCGATAGTCAACAACGTCGAGACCCTGGCCAACGTGCCGGCCATCATCCTCAAGGGCGCCGACTGGTTCAGCGGCATCGGCACGGAGACCTCCAAGGGCACCAAGGTCTTCGCCCTGGCCGGCAAAATCAACCGCACCGGCCTCATCGAAGTGCCCATGGGGGTGACTCTGCGCGAAGTCATTTTCGACATCGGCGGCGGCTGTCCCGGCCGCAAGACCTTCAAGGCCGTCCAGACCGGCGGCCCCTCGGGCGGGGCCCTGGCCGCGGCCGACCTGGATCTGCCCATTGACTACGAAACCTTGGCCGCCCACAAGTCCATCATGGGTTCCGGCGGCATGATCGTCATGGACGAGGACGACTGCATGGTGGCTATAGCCCGTTTTTTCGTCGACTTCACCATGGACGAGAGCTGCGGCAAGTGCACCCCCTGCCGCATCGGTTCCCGCCGGCTTTTCGAGATTTTGGACAAGATCACCGGCGGCCGGGGCGAGGCCGACGACCTCGTCAAGCTCCGGGAGCTCTCGGAAAGCATCAAGGACACGGCCCTCTGCGGCCTGGGCCAGACCATGCCCAATCCGGTTTTGTCCACCTTGTCCACGTTTCCCGAGGAATACGAGGCCCACGTGCACGAACGGCGGTGCCAGGCCCGGGTCTGCCGCGACCTGATCACCTATGCCATCAACCCTGAAAAGTGCACCGGCTGCACCCTGTGCGCGGTCAAATGCCCCACCAAGTGCATCGGCGGGGAGCGCAAGAAGCCCCACAGCATCAACCTGCGCGAGTGCGTGCGTTGCGGGGTCTGTCACGACGTCTGCAAATTTTTCGCGGTCGTCAAGAGATAGGAGGAAGCCACATGTCGCAAGTCTCATTGACCATCGACGGCCGGACGGCCCTGGTGCCGGAAGGCTCCACCATTCTCGACGCCGCGGTCAAGCTGGGTATTCCCATTCCCACCCTCTGTTTCATGGCCAGGACGCCGCTCCAGCCGTTGAACAATCCCGGGGCCTGCCGCATCTGCGTGGTGGAGGTGGAGGGCCGCCGCAACCTGGCCCCGTCCTGCTCCACTCTGGCGGCCGAGGGCATGGTGGTGCATTCCAACACCCTCAGAGTCTTCAACGCCCGCAAGACCGTGCTGGACCTGCTGATTTCCAACCATCCCAAGGAATGCCTGATGTGCGCCAAGAGCGGGGAATGCCGCCTCCAGGCCATGGCCGACCGTTTCGCCATCCGTCGGGCGCCCTATGACGAGGGCCGCAAATCGTCGTTCCCTCACGACAGCTCGCACTCCATAGTCCGCGACATGAATAAATGCATCCGCTGCCGCCGCTGCGTGACCGTCTGCAACGAAGGCCAGACCTGCGGGGTCTTGTCGCCGGTGAACAGGGGCTTTGACGCGGTCATGGCCCCGGCCTTTGACGCCAACCTTTTGGACACGGTCTGCACCAACTGCGGCCAGTGCGTCATGGTCTGCCCCGTGGGCGCCCTGGTGGAGAACGATCATTCCTGGAAAGTCCTGGAACTGCTGGCCAACCCAGGCGACCGGGTGGTGGTGGTGCAGACCGCGCCCTCGGTGCGGGCCGCCCTGGGCGAGGGCCTGGGCTTTCCGGCCGGGACCTCCGTCACGGGCAAAATGGTGGCCGCGCTTCGGCGGCTGGGCTTCCACTATGTTTTTGACACCGACTTCGCCGCCGACCTCACCATCATGGAGGAAGCCCACGAGGTCGTCGACCGCCTCACCCGGCACCTGGCCGGGGACCAGAGCGTCAAGCTGCCGGTCCTGACCTCCTGCTGTCCGGGCTGGGTGAAATTCTTCGAGCACCACTTTTCCGACCTGCTGGACGTGCCCTCCACCGCCAAATCGCCCCAGCAGATGTTCGGGGCCGTGGCCAAGACCTATTTCGCCGAAAAACTGGGCATCCCCCGGGAGAAGCTCATGGTGGTCTCGGTCATGCCGTGCCTGGCCAAAAAGTATGAGGCCGCCCGGCCCGAGTTCGCGGTCAACGGCAATCCCGACGTGGACATCGTCATCTCCACTCGGGAACTGGCCCGCATGATCCGCCTGATGAACATCAATTTCCATGAATTGCCGGACGAGGATTTCGACGCCCCCTTGGGGGAATCCACCGGAGCCGGGGTCATTTTCGGGGCCACCGGCGGGGTTCTGGAGGCGGCTCTGCGGACGGCGGTGGAAGCGGTCACCGGCCGGGAGTTGGACAAAATCGACTTCGAGGCCGTGCGCGGCCTGGAAGGGGTGCGCCAGGCCGAGCTCCCGGTGGGCGACCTGAAGCTCAAGGTGGGTATCGCCTACAGCCTCGGCAACGCCCGCAAGCTCCTCGAGCGGGTGCGGGCCGGGGAGCCTTTCCACGTCATCGAAGTCATGGCCTGCCCCGGCGGCTGCGTGGGCGGCGGCGGCCAGCCGTATTACCACGGCAACATCAAGACCATTGAAAAACGTTCCGCCGCCCTGTACGCGGAAGATCTGGGCAAGCCCCGCCGCAAATCCCACGACAACCCGTATATCCAGGAACTCTACGAGCGCTACCTGGGCCACCCCTTGAGCGAAAAGGCCCACGAGCTCCTCCACACCCGCTACTTCCCCCGCTCCCCGGCCTGATGAGCCGGGAGAACCGGGGCTCCGCCCCTCATCGGGTAAAATTGACATTATTTATATTTTTGCCCAGTTAAACGGCAATATGAAGCGTTCATATTGCCGTTTGGCGCTGGCGCGGCGCTTTGGAGCTGGGATGACGGGGTTTGGGGTGATGGGCCGGGGGATACGGTGGGTCGTGGGGCCAAATGGGGCCGCCCGGCCATGTATATCTTGTGGTTGTCGGCGGCGACCGTTTGAGGTATGATATACCAATATTCTGTCATTTCCCCGGAGGTAAGGCCATGCGTCACCAGGCTTTTGGAAAGCTGTCGCTGCTGTTGGCGTTGTGTTTGCTGTTGTTGGCGGTATCCGGTTCCGGGAGGGCCGAAGATTCTGGCCCGGTGTTCACCCTGCCGCCGAGCCGTGGTTCGGCGGATATGAGCGGGGCCGACACCTCGTCCCTGGATGCGGCCCTGACGCTGGTGGGCCTGCCTGGCACGGCGGGCGCGGCCGACGCCGAGACGACCTACGATAAAGCCCAACGGATGCAAGACGGCTATGGCGGGGCCACCCGCTTGAGCTACGGCGAGCGGTACCGCCGCAACCCCGACGGTTCCTACGGGGCGCGGTCGTCGTCGCAGTGGAACCGGGGCAACGTGGCCGACCGCTTGCTGGAACAGGCTTTGTCGGCCGGGTCCGGCTATTTTTCGTCGTGGGCCGAGGGTTGGCTGGGGGGCTACGGCAACGCCCGCATCCAACTGCGGATCAACGACGAGGGGGACGTGACCGGGGCGGGCGACTTCCTTTTGCCGCTCTACGACAGCGAGCGGTCCACCTTCTTCACCCAGCTGGGTTTGCGCACCATGGCCAACGACCGGGTGATCGGCAACTTCGGGCTGGGGCAGCGCTTCTTCCTGGCCGAGAATTTCGCCTTGGGCTACAACGCCTTCCTCGACCAGGATTTTTCGCGCAGCCACACCCGTGGCGGTGTCGGCCTGGAGGCCTGGTATGACTGGCTGCGGCTTTCCACCAACTATTACACGCCCTTGAGCGGTTGGAAGGGTTCCGAGGATTATGACAGCCGTCTGGTGGAAGAACGCCCGGCCGAGGGCTTCGACGCCAGGTTGACGGGATATCTGCCGTTCTACCGCAACCTGGCGGTGACGGGCGGTTATGAGAAATGGAAGGGTGACCACGTGGGCAGCTTTGGCAATGACGACGTGGTGCAGAAAAATCCGAAGATTTGGAGTTACGGTCTGGAGTGGACGCCGGTGCCTGTCCTTTCCGCGAGCGTGAACCAGCGGCACAGCGGGGGCCACGACGAGACGCAGTTCGGCCTGACCTTCAATTACCATTTCGACATGCCGTGGGAGGACCAGATATCGTCGGCCACGGTGGCGGAACTGCGCACGGTGGATGGTTCGCGGCATGAGTTCGTGAACCGTCAGAACGAGATTATTCTGGCCTATCAGG